>SLAN01000158.1 GCA_007126865.1 Spirochaetales bacterium
AGGGGACTCATTTCGTCGTTGCAGGGATCGGTGAAGGTTCTGGCGAACGGAGTCATAAGAAAGGGATTGACGCTGAAGGGTGTTCGCGTCTCCGCGGGTGCTCGCGCAAAGATCGAGGCCGCCGGCGGGACGGTGATCGAGGCGTAAGCAGCGCTCGGCAACGTAAGGAAAGTATCGTATGGCTCGAAACGCACTCGTCGATGTATTCAGAATTAAGGACCTCAGGCAACGGATATTCTTCACGATAGGAATGCTCGCGATCTTTCGCCTCGGTGCGGCAATTCCGATTCCGGGAATCAACGTAAACGCACTCCGGGCGTTCTTCATGACACAGGAACAGACGGGTGTGACGGTTGAAGGATACCTGGATTTCTTCTCCGGCGGTGCGTTCACGAACTTCAGCATCTTCATGCTCGGGATCATGCCGTACATCTCCATGCAGATCATCATGCAGCTCTTGCTGCTGGTTTTCCCGGCATTGAAGAAGATCTCGGAGGAGGAAGGCGGTCGAAAGAAGATTCAGCGCTACACGCGATATGGAACGGTTGTTGTGTGTCTGGTGCAGAGCCTTGCGGTTACGTTTTACGCGAACACCATTCCCAACGCGATAATCATTCCCGACGCGCTGTATCGGGTGGTCAGTATGTTGACGGTGACCGCCGGAACGATCTTTCTCGTGTGGATCGGTGAGCAGATAAGCCAAAGGGGCATCGGAAACGGCATATCGTTGCTCATCTTCGGAGGTATCGTCGCGCGGATGCCGGGCGCCGTCTGGACGCTGTTTCAGGAGATTCAGCATGGCGATTTGAACCCGGTATTCGTGATCATCGTGTTCGGAATCTTCATTGTCGTGACGGCCTTGGTCATATACGAGCAGCAGGGCCAGCGCAAAATCCCGGTGCACTACTCGAAACGGGTGGTTGGACGGAGAATGTACGGCGCTCAGAACACCTACGTACCGTTCAAGATTAACCCGTCCGGCGTTATCCCGGTTATTTTCGCGTCATCGGTGATCTTTTTCCCGCTGCAGATTGCGCAGGGGCTCGGTGGAGGTGTCCGATGGTTGCAGCAGTTCGCCGCATGGCTTCAGCCCCCGGGCATTCCATACGTCGTTCTGTACTCCGGTTTAATCATCTTTTTTGCGTACTTCTATACGCAGGTGACACTGAATCCGCTGGAGATCGCGAAGAACATCCGCGAGCATGGCGGCTCTATTCCCGGTATCCGGTCGGAGAAGATGGAAGAATACTTCACCCGGATTCTGAACCGCATTATTCTGCCGGGTGCGATTTTCCTGGCTTTTATCGCGCTCATACCCGAGCTGGTTCAGGCGCTATTCGGATTTCCGCAGGAAGTCGCGTTTTTGATGGGTGGTACTTCACTGTTGATCATCGTCGGTGTGGATCTCGACCTCATGTCGCAGATCGAAGGTCAGCTGCGAATGCATCATCACGAAGGATTGACAAAGAAAGGCCGGATCCGGTCTCGGAACCTGTAGAGGAGTAATGAATGAAGGTCCGTGTGAGTGTTAAGCGTATGTGCGCGAGCTGCAAGATCATTCGACGTCGGGGTACGATTCGTGTGATTTGCTCGAATCCTAAGCACAAGCAGCGACAGGGCTAAGGAGTGCACAAATATGGCGCGTATTGCAGGAATTGACCTACCGAATAAACCTGTATCGGTAGCACTGACGTATATCTATGGAATCGGCGACTCTTCCGCCAAGAAGATCTGCCATGCAAGCGGAGTTGACGACAACCGCAGGATTAACGATCTCACTCCCGAAGAGCTCGCCGAGGTCAGGACTGTTCTGGAGAACGACTACAAGGTCGAGGGAAGACTCAGGACCGAGGTAAGCCTGAACATCAAGCGGCTTATGGATATCGGATGCAACCGCGGACTGAGACACAGGAAAGGACTACCCGTACGTGGCCAACGGACGAGAACGAACGCGAGGACTCGGAAGGGTAAACGGCGTACCGTCGCCGGTAAGCGGAAATAGCGGTCGCAGGAGAACGTAAGTGGCGAAGACAACGAGAAGAAAGAAAGAAAAGAAGACCGTAGTCCAGGGAAACGTCTATATCCAGGCGACATTTAACAACACGATTGTGACGATTACCGATCGCGGTGGAAATACGCTGAGCTGGGCGAGCGCCGGAGGCCTCGGTTTTCGCGGCGCGAAGAAGTCTACGCCATACGCAGCGCAGACGACCGCGGAGATGGCCGCGCAAAAGGCGATGGACTTCGGCCTTCAGGAAGTGCAGGTTTACGTAAACGGTCCGGGTGTCGGGCGTGAGTCGGCGATTCGTAGTCTGGGCAATCTGGGACTCCAGGTGCGAAGTATCGAAGACGTGACACCGATTCCCCACAACGGATGCCGGCCGCGAAAGAGCCGTCGCGTTTAAACGTTTGTCGGACAGTAAGGACAGAGTCGAAGTCCGACAAACTCGTGGTCCGCGCAGGAAGCTTCGCGCGCGCGACACCGTTTCACGCCAACCGGACAACCGAAAAGGACGAATCGTATGGCAAGAAAGAATCTGTTGAAAGGTTTCAAGCGTCCGAAGGGGATCACCTTCGAACAGAGCGAGAACAAGCCCGAATACGGGAAGTTCATCGCATATCCGTTCGAGCGGGGGTATGGCACCACGATTGGCAACACGCTTCGACGAATACTTCTCTCCTCCATTCAAGGGTATGCGATTACCGCAATACGGGTCACTACCTACGATGAAGAGGGGAATGCGCACGTCCTTTCGAGCGAGTACGAGGCGATTCCGCATGTGCAGGAAGACACACCCGATGTTATCGCTAATCTGAAGCAAGTGCGTGTCAGACTCGACGAAGGCACCGAACAGAAGACGATCCTGCTCGAAGCATCCGGCGGACGTGTTGTCACCGCCGCCGATCTCGAGGTCGAAGAGGGAATTAAGGTCCTGAATAAGGATCAGCACCTCATGACTCTCATGGAGCCGGCCAAGCTGGAGATCGAGCTTCAGATAGATTTCGGGCGGGGGTATGTTCCGTCGGAGGTCAACGAAAAGTACGTCGAAGTGATCGGGACGATTCCGATAGATGCTATCTTCAGCCCGATCAAGCGAGTTAAGTACGACATAGAAAGCACCCGCGTCGGCCAACGCACCGACTATGACAAGCTTATTCTCGAGGTGTGGACCGATGGGACAACGCGACCCGAAGACTCAGTCGCGGAAGCGGCAAAAATGGCGAAGGATCACTTCGGTATATTTATCAATTTCGACGAAGATGATCTTGATAGCGATGAAGATGTGGACGAGGATGAGGAACGGCTCCGGAAATTGCTGGATACCCCGGTTGAAGAGTTGGAGCTCTCAGTGCGATCGAGCAATTGCCTGAAGAACGCCAACATTCGGAGCATCGGTGACCTCACAGCTCGTACCGAAGAAGACATCGCGAAGACACGCAACTTCGGAAAGAAGTCGTTGCTTGAGATCAAAGAGAAGCTCAAAGAGTGGAATCTGAGTCTTGGCATGACCGATTACAGCGAGATCAAGCGTGCGCTGCGCGACGCCTCTGTCAGCGGCGCGGCACAAGGTAGTCAGGAAGAGGCAGAAGATGAAGCATAAGATTGGATTCAATCGACTCGGTCGTAAACCCGCGCACAGGAAAGCTCTGCACCGAAATCTCGTCACGTCATTGGTACGACACGAACGTGTTCGAACTACCAGCGCGAAAGCGAAGGAGATCCGCCGTACCGCGGAGAAGATGATCACTCGGTCCAAAGTGGACAGCGTTCACAATCGGCGAATCGTCGGTAAGGACATTAAGGATCAGGAAGCGCTGGCGAAGCTGTTCACCGATCTCGGACCTACGTATAAGAATCGTCCCGGCGGTTATACACGAATTCTGAAACTTGGCCCTCGAAAGAGCGACGGGGCAGAAATGGTCCTGCTCGAACTCGTTGGGCGGGACTCGGAAACGGAGGAGCCGAAGTCGAGTAAGCGGAGTCGGAAGAGGAGCAAGGGCTCCGAAGGGCAGCAGCAGACCGAAGCCGATACGGCCACTGCCGCGGAGCCTGCGAGCGAAGCCGAGTCCGAGGAGTCGTGAGTCTGCCCGGGGCCTGGTGATCGACGGTGTCGAATGCTCGGCCCTGGTATTGAGACCGGCGTCCCGGAATGCTCCGGAACGCAGTTCCCGCCATTTTCTAACGACGCAACCGTGTGCACTAGAACGGTGATTGTGTTAGACTTGAACACAAGAGTATGCGTCCGGTTCAAAAAGTTAGCGTAAGCCTGTTAATCGCCATAATAGGCTTCAGTGCGTTCTCGTTTTTCGCATTTTCCGGTCTATTCGACGCAATCGAGGCCTCGTTCTACAGTCCGCGTGTGCTCGAGCACTATCGCTCCGAGCTGACGAATGCGCACCGTGAGCTGGTGGAGTTTCGCGAAAACAATCTTGCACGCTTCTCAGCGGTAGTTGAGCAGGAGGAGATACGCACTCTTTATCAGCCCAATCAGACGCGCGGAGATATTGAGGCTCGTGCCGGCATTTTCCGTCGGATCGCGGATGATCGCAGCGGATTCGTCGCGTCCGTTTTTCTCAATCGTGACGGAACTCAGTTGCACTTCTCTACTCGAGAGGACGATTACACCGAGAGCGCCGGCATTCGGTCGTATCGGCCGTTAGAAGAGATTGAAGATGGCGAGAGGTTGAGCGAACTGGCATTGGCGGTACCCGATGAGGCGGACATGGTGCTGGACGCGGAGACGTCGTCGCTCATTTTCCGGTTCCCCGTTATGGACGTGAATGGCATCTGGCGCGGAACCGGATTGTTCATTTTCTCGTCCCGCTCTTTTACGAATCGACTGATCAGCGCCGGAATAACCGATCCGGACCGGGTTATAGAGCTTGTCTCGCCCAACGGCATACTGTTGAACGTGAGACGTGAGGGTAGAGCCGAGCTCCGCGAAGGTGTCGCCGACTCATGGGAGCAGTCGGACGAGGAATCGCTTATACGGTTGAGCGGCGACCGCGATATCGTTGTACCGGTGTTGGAACGATCCGATTTCCGGATCGGCTACGTCGTGCCGGCCGATGAGCTGGTGCTGAGCAACGAGCTGCAGGCTATCGTTCTGGCCGGAACGTTCCTGACGCTCTTCCTGATCGTCTTCCTCCTATTGAATATCCGTCAGGATTCTACCGTCGTACTCTCTGAGCGCATTAAACGGTTCCAGCTGGGATTACTCCGCGAGTATCTGGAACGTGGTGAAGAGCTCGATTGGCGAAGTCGAAGGGACGAGCTGCTCCGTCGGAAACCGGAGATGACTCGCCGGCTGAAACAAGGAATCGGACGTGTCCGGGCTGAAGACAGGGAGAAGATCGACGATCTGGTTGATAAGAGCTGGGACGAGATTATCGACGTGCTCGGTTCGCGGAGTGACAGCGGTCGAAGCGAGAGCGATCTACAGCAGATCGAGCGCATGCTCGAACGGGTGATCGGTAATCTCGAATCTCGCGGCATCAATCTGCAATCTCCGCGCACAGGTACATCCGATACCCCGGGGCTTGAGGAAAGCCCGAGGAAGCAGGAGCGTGGGGAATCGGACCGCAGCACATCCGACCATGCGCCTGAAGCCGCGGGTAGGCCCGAGCCGGCGGCGGAGCTGGACGCGGCAACCGACGCGGAGGAAGTCGAGGAGCTCGATGAGCTGGACGCGGCAACCGACACCGAGGAAGTCGAGGAGCTCGATGAGCTGGACGCGGCAACCGACACCGAGGAAGTCCAGGAGCTCGATGCCGCAACCGATACGGAAGAAGTCGAAGAATTGGAGGCGACGAGCGACGCAGAAGAGTATTCCGAGCTCGAATCAGTAGAGGACGCGGACTCGGCCCAAGCTTTCGACTCGGACACCGTGGACCGTGCGAAACCGGTCGAAGCCCCCGATGACCTCGACGATGCCGAGGCGATCGGTATACTCGAAGAGGTGGAGGCAGCTGAGTGGGTTGATGAGGCCGAGTCGATCGCGGAGAAAGATACACCGGATGGGCCGGAGGAGCTCGAGGAGGTCGAGCCGCTCGACAGCGTCGATACTTCCGCCGAAGGTCTCGGCGACGAATCAGATGAGTTGCGGAGTGCCGACATTCGCGATGAGGTTGCGGCAATCGCCGACGGCCCCGGTCCGGCACGCTCGTCTTCAACGGGTGGAGGCGCGACGCTCGAAGGACGCGAGATTACCGATGCCTGGCAGTCGTATGCCGGCGAGTCGGGGAGCGCCAATGAGGCAGGCGGTACTGTAGACCGATCAGCTATGGCGCAGTTCGAGACGGCCAACCGGAAGCGGGACGCCGAGTCGGTGGCGAGTGATTCCGCCTTCTCTGAAAACGGCGAGATCGTCTCACTTGAGAACGCGCGGGCGGCAGCAGACGAGCAGTCGATTGTATCGGACCCGGGCGGTGTCTATCGGATTCGGGAAGACCTGTATTCCCGATCAGCCGAGCGACGAGAGTCTCCTCGAGAAGCGTCTTCGGATGGAGAGACCGCGCGAAGGGCAGGAAGCGCACGGAGCGACGATGCTGTATTGCTCCTCGGCGATGTTGATATGAGGCCGCTGACCCGTCGGACGATCCCGCCGGGTCGTGAGTCGAGTGGCCGCTCGGACGATGTGAGGGCCCGACCCGCAGTGGCCGAGGGATCTGATTCGACTGCTGCTTTCGCCGCCGAGGGACTCGATTTTGACCGTTATCTGAGCCGGTTCCGGGACGACGAGCCGGGTATTATGCGAGCTCTGATGCTTCTCACGCGGAAAGTGTACGCACGAGTGGCGATGATCGCCGTGCAGGGGGACAACGCCTATCGTAGCGAGTACGGTATCGGTTTGAACGAGCACGAGAAGGAGAGTTTGCATATATCGGAACGTTCGCAGTTTGCACGGTCGATCCTGAACGAGGGGCGCCTTTATCGGTTTGAGGGGAGTGTGACCGAACTATCCGACGTACAGGTGACCGGTGAGGATACGTCTATCGGCAACTGTCGCTGCGTAGTCTTCGTGCCGATCAAGTTCCGCGGAAGGCGAGCTTACCTCGTACTCGGAATGCGTGACAGCGTCGGCGAATTGCAGGACATCGTGGTTGCCCTCGCCGATACAATCCGGTCTCGGCCCTCTCATCGATAGCGCTATTCCGCCTGATGTGTGGTAAGTGTACGCTGTAGTCCGTCGGCCGCACTTTCACCGTCTCGAAGCGTTATGTCTTCGATGGCCGCGCGTTCGCTCAACTCGGTATACAGGTCGTCCACTCCTTGAAACGAAGTTGGTACGCACACGAACCGGTCCGCACCGGATGAATACATGTACACAAACCTCTCGCCGTCCACGGAGTAAATGAGCCCGGCGTGTGTGAGTGACGCCCAATCGATCTTCACATCGTCCCCTGACGGCGTCCTGCAGGTGATTCCGTCGTCATCGGTCTGTATCCAGCTCTCCAGATGGCCCTTGACGATCGAACGCAGCTTGTAGGCGATAAGTGCGACGCCGATCAGAATCAGCAATCCGACAATCGTGGCGCCGCGGGCAGCGGCAATCAATGCCGCGCCAACCATCAAAACGGCCAGAATGCCTCCAATCGTCGCCGACCGTCGGAACCTGGAATCGAGTGATGCGGAGTATCGGTAGATCATTGCAGCTTTACCTTCTTCCCTTTTCGATACATGGTTACGTGCGATTATGTTCACATTATACACAGACGGTGGTTGTCACGGTAATCCCGGCCCCGGTGGATGGGCATTTGTGCTCGAATACGACGGAAAACGAGTCGAGCGAAATGGCGCGGAGTACGAAACAACGAATAATCGGATGGAGCTCCAGGCGGTGATCGCCGGGCTCTCATACGTGAACGAGATCGGCACGAGGCCGGTTGGCTCGACGGAGGAGCGTGGCAGCGTGACGGTGTACACGGATAGCCAGTACGTCAAGAACGGAATTACGAGTTGGATTCATAACTGGCTCCGTAACGGATGGAGAACGAGTGCGAAGAAACCGGTCAAAAATCGGGATCTGTGGATGACTCTGCACGAACTGACCGAGCAACTCGATGTCCAGTGGGAATGGCTTCGAGGCCACGCCGGACATGACGGCAACGAGCGATGTGATTTGCTCGTTCAGAAGGCAATACAGTCGCTGTAACCGCAATCGGGGGAGTCTGCCGGACATAAGGGAAAGAATTGAGTATCGGAAGGACTCGGCGCATACGTCCGGCGAACTGTATGCATTCGGATGTCGAGGTATAGATCCGATATTCATTTCCGAAGTGAAGCCCGACAAACTTCGTGGCTTTCCTTCAATCGTCAGGTCGTTATCCGCGGTATGTTGGGGCGGGAGGATCGGACGATGAACGTATTGAGCTTCGCTCCGGCCGGGTATCGTGGCTACGTCGTGACTGTAGAGGTGGATGTGCGCCGCGGTATTCCCGGAACGGACGTAGTGGGGTTAGCCGGTGCCGCTGTGCGCGAGGCTCGCGAGCGTGTGCGTGCCGCGATTCGCAACGCTGCACTTCAGTATCCGCGCGATCGGGTTCTGATCAATCTGGGCCCGGCTGACATTCCGAAATCCGGGAACCGCTTTGATCTCGGTATAGCCGCGGCCCTGCTCGAGGTCACAGGGCAGGGCTCGAAGCACGATAGCTCGATTTCGATAATGGCGCTCGGTGAGCTTTCTCTCGACGGTTGGGTCCGGTCTACACGGGGGGTCATCTCCGCGGTAGTTGCCGGAAAGAGTGAAGGGATCAGTCGATACGTAGTCCCATGGGAGAATGCTCGGGAGGCGGAGGCAGTCGGGGGCGTTTCGGTGTGTGGTATTCGTCACCTGCGAGAATGGCCCCAGGTAGCCGATCGCGTGGTCGCGATGCAGCCGGCCGACGCGGACCACCCGCCGACGGAACGGAGGAGTACATTCCCCGACCTTGCCGACATACGGGGGAATCCAGTGTTGAAACGCGCCCTCGAAATCGCGGCGGCCGGCTGTCACCATCTTCTGCTTGTTGGACCTCCGGGAACCGGAAAGACGATGGCGGCGTTGCGGCTCCCCGGGCTCCTTCCTACTCTCTCCCCGAGTGAAGCGCTGGAAGTAACGAGAATCCATTCGGCTGCCGGTTCCCACGACGGAACTGAGGGATTGCGGTGGGATCCCCCGTTCCGCTGTCCGCATCACAGCGCAACACTGCAGGGCATGGTGGGTGGGGGCAGGGAAGTTGTTCCCGGCGAGATTTCGCTCGCACACCGGGGGGTGCTGTTTCTCGACGAATTGCCTGAGTTCAGGCCGAGCGTGTTACAGGCGTTACGTGAACCGGTCGAAAGCGGCGTAGTACGGATACCACGCGCAGGTTCCGCCTATTCCTTTCCGGCGGCTTGTCAACTTGTAGTGGCGGCCAACTTATGTCCGTGCGGAAATCTGGGCCGCTCGAAGGGGCATTGCCTTTGCTCGGTTGCCGACATACAACGGTACTGGAAGCGCGTCGGACGAGCATTGCTCGACCGCATCGATTTGCGGTGTACGGTTACCGGCATGGATGCGGACGGTTTTCTGACGAGTCGGGGAGAGGGGAGCGCCGCGGTGAGTCAGCGGGTCTCGAGAGCGCGAGCGTTTCGTGATGCGCGGGTCGATCTCGTTTTCAGTCAAGCGCTCGACGCGACGATCACCGGGCGGGGCGTCGACCGGACGATACTTCGGTACGACTCCCCCGACGATTTGCGGCGGGAGCTGAGACCATCGGCACGAACCGTTCTGGAGCGAGCTCGCGAGCGACTCGGTTTCTCGGGGCGTGCTCTCGATTCGGTTCTGCGCGTGGCCCGGACGATCGCGGATCTCAACGAAACTGAGCTCATTGACGCCGAGGCGGTCGGCGAGGCGATTCAACATCGCCGGCTTGGAGAAATCGAGGGGGTCTGGCAAGATTGGCAGAGTTCGCCGTCTAAGGCGTTTTCCGAGTAGGGGTAAGACGGTAAGCTGAAGTATGGGGCGATTCAAGGTACGATCCGATTATCAACCGGCCGGTGACCAGCAACGGGCTATTGAGCTACTCACCGAGGGCGTACGTCGCGGAGACCGATTTCAGACGCTCAAGGGTGTAACCGGAAGCGGGAAAACGTACACGATGGCAAAGATTGTCGAGGGGGTGCAGAGACCTACTCTGGTTCTTTCTCACAACAAGACACTCGCTGCGCAACTATATCGTGAGTTCAAAGAGTTCTTTCCCGAGAATGCAGTGGAGTATTTCGTCTCCTACTATGACTACTATCAACCCGAAGCGTACGTAGCTTCTCGCGACCTGTACATCGAAAAGGACGCCTCGATTAATGAAGAAATAGACCGACTCCGTCTTTCGGCGACTACCAGTCTGTTCGAGCGCAACGACGTTCTCGTCGTTGCTACCGTTTCGTGTATCTACGGTCTGGGGAGTCCGCAGCAGTACCGGGATATGCGAGTCCGGGTCGATGTGGGGGCTTCTGCCGATCTCCATGGCATTGGGCGCAAGTTGATATCGCTGCAGTACGATCGCAACGACGACGTACTGAAACGCGGTGCGTTCCGTCTACGCGGCGACGTAATGGAGATCTATCCGGCCTACCATGAAGACGTCGCGTACCGCATCGAAGTCGAATGGGATGAGGTTGAGAGGATTCGGGTATTCAATCCGCTGACGGGCGAGGTGACCGAGGAGCTTTCGACGGTGATGGTGTACCCGGCGAAGCACTTCGTTATGCCGGAAAACGAAATGCAGCCGGCGATGACGCTGATTCGGGACGAGCTCGAGGAACGCCTCGAACAGCTTCAGGCCGAAGGCAAAATCGTCGAGGCACAGCGGCTCAAGAGTCGTACCGAGTACGATCTCGAGATGATGGAGGAGATGGGGTACTGTGCCGGAATCGAGAACTACTCGCGTCATCTCAGCGGAAGGGCAGAAGGCGAACGCCCGGCGGTCCTGCTGGATTACTTTCCCGACCATTTCATGACTTTCATCGATGAGAGCCACGTGACCGTTCCGCAGATCGGAGGCATGTATGCCGGTGACCGTTCGCGAAAAGAGTCGCTCGTTCAGTTCGGCTTCAGATTACCAAGTGCACTGGATAACAGACCGCTGGTATATCACGAATTCGAGGCGCTATTGAGCTCGACGGTGTTTGTTTCTGCGACACCGAGTGATGTTGAAGTTGAACGAAGCACCCAGGTGGTCGAGCAGATTATTCGCCCGACAGGGCTCGTTGATCCGGAGATCGAAGTCCGCAGTACCGAAGGCCAGATCGAAGACCTCTATAACGAGATCCGTAAACGCGTTGCTGCCGGAGAGAGGACGCTTGTTACTACTCTTACAAAGAAGATGGCGGAAGATCTCGCGGCGTATCTGGCGAATATGGGTCTCAAGGTGCGTTATCTCCACTCGGAGATCGAGACGATCGAACGTGTGGAGATTCTGACACAATTGCGCCAGGGAGCGTTTGACGTCCTGGTCGGCATAAATCTGCTGCGAGAAGGGCTGGATCTGCCTGAAGTCTCACTCGTCGCAATTCTCGACGCGGACAAGATCGGTTTCTTGCGCTCGTCGACATCGTTGATTCAGACAATCGGACGGGCCGCGCGGAACGTACATGGACGAGTTGTGATGTATGCAGACAGGATCTCCGAAGCGATGCGCGAAGCAATCGACGAAACCGAGCGGCGTCGGCGAGCGCAGCTGCAGTACAATCGAGAACACAACATAACGCCGCGAACGATTGAGAAAGTGATCCGCGACATACTGGTTCGGGAGAAACAGGAAAAGGCGGCGGACAGCCGGCAGAGCGTCGAAACTCTGAAGAAAGGATACAATCTCCTCGTCCCCGCCCAGCGTAAACGGCTTATATCGATACTCGAGCGTGAGATGCTCGAACACGCCAAGAATCTCGAGTTCGAGCAGGCTGCCGTGTTGCGGGACGAAATCGAGAGTCTTAAGTCGATGTGAATGCCCCCGGAGGATCGGACGGCGCGTACGCTTTTCTCACGGTTCGTGGCCCGCCGCTGGTCGAGTTGAACCGAGCGTAGATTTCGGATTAAGGTAGCGGTCGAATGGGCTCATTTCGGATCTATCCACCGCTGCTTATTCTGATCGTCGGCATGCTCGCATCGTGCAGTAGCGACGACGGCATCCAGCTTCCCGAACAGGAGGCGTTGACTTCGGGGCCGAATTACGCAGTCGCCGTGGAGCAGTACGTGCGGGTCCACGGTGAGCCGTCCCGAGATTCTGTGGTAGTGGGACATCTCCGGCGGGGAGATGTTGCGACGATCACGTCCCACTCAATGTTTGTCGACGATATTAACGACGTACTCTCGCGATGGTATACAGTGGAAGGAGATGCCGTATCCGGGTGGGTTTTCGGCGGATACCTCTCCCTGTTTGATCGCTTGAGTCAGGCCGAGAATGCGGCGGCGAGCCTCGAATGACCGAACAACTTCTCCATGTATCCACATTCGTGTTGCCCCCCGCTTTGGGTGCGATAATCGGCTACGTAACGAATGCGATTGCCATACGCATGTTGTTTCGGCCGCTGCGAGAGAAGCGGATCTTCGGGTTTCGGGTCCCTTTGACACCTGGAATTATACCGCGACAACGGGGGCAACTCGCCGAAAGCATCGGGCGAATGGTGAGTCAAAGGCTGCTTACCGAAGAGGTTATCCGCGAACAGATCGAATCCGAGCGCTTTCGAGCGGGGCTCACCGACCGGGTTTCACGCCTCTCCGGTACCATAGTCGCTGTTCCCGGAGAAGAACGCGATCGCACAGGGCTTTCACATATTTCGGACGATGAACGCGAGGTACTTCAGGAGAAAATCTTCGAACTTGTCGGAGATCTGCTCGAGCGCTTTCTCGAGAGCGAACGGTTGGAGCAGCTCGTACGGAGCATTGTCCGGCAGGCGCTCGAAGGCATCAACTCTGTGACACTGGGCGAGGCGTTTCGAAACCGTGAGAAAGCGCTGGGCGGTGCGCGCACGCTTATAGAGGGTATTCTCGAAGGTCCGGTTGCGGAGGCGATCTCGGATATCGCTGACCGATGGGCCGAGCAGCAAACCGACCAAAACACGAGCCTCAGCCATTTCCTTTCGGACGACATGATTCGGGACGTCGAAGCGCTGCTCGATGCCGGATATCACCCCGCGTTTGATTACCTGGTGGACTGGTTGCGACAACCGGACGTTCGAGACGAAATGGCGTATCGCGGCCGGATTATCCTGCGCGAAGTTCTCGACCGCCTGAATCTCTTCCAGCGTTTGCTCGTATCGGCCGGGCAATACGAGCGTCAACTCCGCGAGCGAATGCCGGAGATCGTCGACGACTTCATTGAGAACATCAACCGAACGGGCAGGCTCCCGCAGAACCGGCGACGCGTAGTACACGGAATCGGATCGGCGCTTCGACGTCTGCAGTCCCTCGGTGTCGCCGATGTACAGGAGACGTTGAACTTCGATCTCCGGTCTACCGCGAAATCGGTAATCAGCCGGGTGTTCGCTGCCCTCGAGAGCGAAACGGTACAAGATGGAATTGCACGAAGCCTCGACGATCTCTTCGATCGGTACCAGGATAAGCCGATCGGCGAGATACTCACCGGCGTTACCGGTCTTCGCGAGGATCAGATGGTCGACCGCGTCATGGCGACCTATAAAGAATGGCTCAATCGTCCCGGAGCGTCCCGTGCCCTCAGCGAGAAGATCGTTGTCATCGTACGCAGTTATCTCCAGGAAGCTCGTGCCGGCGGAAGCGAACCGTTGCTCACGCTCGAACCGGAGCAGAAGCAGACGCTTGACCGATTTCTATCGGATCGAATCGTTGCAATGGTAAGCGCACGGGTTCCCGAGCTCGTCGCGACGTTTAACGTACATCAGATGGTGGTCGACCGGATTAACAACCTGAACGTCGAGAATGTAGAGAACCTGTTGCTGATGGTTATCGCAAAGCATCTGAAATGGATCAATCTCTTCGGAGCGATTCTCGGCGCGACAATCGGAGCGATTCAGATTGTACTGAACCTGATCACGTAAGCGTTCGTCGCGTTGTACATCGTCGAGTAGCCCAGCTGTTTCCCCGGGCAGATGATCCTCTTACTCCTGTCGGAGTTGATTCGTTAACTCAGCGACAAACCACTCGGCGACTGCGTTAACGCGGTTCTCGAAACTCGTACCGATCCGGCCCCGAAGACCGGGAAATCCCGGAACGCGTGCCGCAGCTGCTCCGTAGAAGAGAAGACCCGCCTCGACCGGGATTACCGCCGCGAACATGTTCAGTCGGTGCTCACCGAGTGCGGGAATAATTCCGTATGACATTCGGGTCTCATTACGCATTGAGAGCAGGAGAGCGTCGTTGAGCCGGTTATATGTGATACGGTATCGGTTCTCTCCGAAGGTAAGGTCTTCCTGTATGGCGTACACCGTCTCTGTGGACGGCACCCGATCCGGCCGCGGATCGTCGATCGGTGTAGAGCTGTTCGGTCCGTCAACGAGGAAACTGCGGGCGAAAAGCGTTCTCATCTCATTCCTGCGCTCGGAGTAATACTCGATCCCCTCCATGGTGCTGATCGAGCGGAGTATCCGCGCTACTATGACCTCTTCTCGTTCCATGTCGGGTCTCATGTCCGACGGAATCGGAATAATGCGGACGCTCTCCACAACGACACGTTCGTCGAGCTCCGAGGCGAACCTCTGTATAGTTCGGCGGAGCTGCGCGTGATCCGGCATGAACTGTGTGTCGCTCAGAGAATCGGTCGTTCGCGTACGAGGCTCCTCCCGGAGGAGACGCGAGCCGGGAGGATAGAGATCTTCGACCGGTACGGGACTCCACGCGTGGAGCTGCAGTGATGGTACGAATACAGAGAACAGGGCGAGAAGAACGCATGTGGGCCTCGCTATGCTCCCGCTTACAATTGCGCCTGGTTCGAGCCTCATGATAGGTTCTAATCTAAAACACGAAGTAGTACTTTATGGCAACAGTAGCGTTTACCGGCGGTGGATCCGGTGGTCATGTCATACCGGGCATCGCAGTCGTGGACGAGCTTCGCGAGCGGGGATCGCACACGATCGTATGGTTCGGATCGCGACAGGGGATTGAACGCTCGATCGTCGAGTCGATGGCGCCGGATGTGCGGTATGTCGCGGTGCCCACCGGCAAGCTCCGACGATATTTCTCTCTTCGAAATCTAATCGATGCGTTTAAGATACCGGTCGGGGTGTTCGCCAGCGTGTGCTTCCTCATTCGGTTGCGGCCGGCGGTGCTATTCAGCAAAGGCGGTTTCGTCAGCGTGCCGCCGGTTGTTGCGGCGTGGCTCTTGAGAATACCGGTGGTTACCCATGAATCGGATATCGACCCGGGACTTGCGACGTTGATAAACGCACGCTTTGCGCGAATTATCTGTGTGCCGTACGAGTCGACAGTGACCGGGTTCGGCGAGAAGACCCGGAAGCGGGTTGTAGTAACCGGGAACCCTGTGCGAAGAGATCTAAGGGAAGGAGACCGCGATACGGCGAACCGACTGTTTGCGCTTTCCCGGGAGCGCCCGGTTGTTCTGGTGCTCGGCGGAAGCCTGGGCAGTGAGTCGATTAACCGGATGATCGACAGGACTCTCGATCGACTCACCGCATACGCAACGGTCTTGCATCATCGCGGCCGCGGTAACATACCGCCGAACGAACCGGCAGACTATCGCTGGGCTGAGTTCTTCGGGGAGGAATATCCTCATCTGCTCGCGCGTGCGGACGTGGCCGTCTGTCGTGCGGGAGCCGGAACGATATGGGAGCTCGCGTCGACGGGAACCCCGGCGATACTCATTCCGCTCGGAGACAGCGCGAGCCGTGGTGATCAGGTGCGAAATGCTCGGCTCTACTCGGAAACCGGTGCGGCGATCGTCATGCAGGAGGATACACTTACCGAAGATGATTTTGCGGCTACGGTTTGTTCGCTGATTCGGGATGAGGGCAGGCGTGAACGGATGGCCGCCGCTGCACGCAGATTCGGGAATGTTGATGCGGCCGTTCACATCATCACCATTCTCGAATCTCAGATGTCCGATTAACAGGTATGGGATTTACGGCGATCGATATCATCTTCGGAATACTACTCGTGTTCACCGCCATGAGAAGTGGAATTCGCGGCTTTGTCCGGGAGTTCATGAGCATGGCGGCGTTGATTCTCGGAGTCGGCTCTGCCGTCGCGTTTTCCGGCCCCGTTGCCGTGATCGTTGATGAGTATCTCGATGCCGCAGCGTGGAGCCAGGTGATAGCCTTTCTCGGCCTGTTCATTGGCGTCTATTTGCTGGTCAAGATCTTTGAGACTGCCATGAATCGGCTCGTCGAGCGAATAAATCTGGATAATCTCGACCACGCACTCGGCTTCTTTCTCGGCGTGGCCGAGGGGATGTTACTCATATTTGTCGCTCTGTTGGTAGTACAGCTGCAGCCTTTTTTTGATGCTGCTACTCTCGTGCGCGGGAGCGTTTTTGCGGAGGCTCTGCTGCCTCTGATGCCGTACGCGGCGCGTCTTTTCGGTGGTGCATGATGTTCGAGAATATCGTCGGTCAGGATGAGGTCGTGGAGCTGCTGCATGAGGACACGGAGAACCGGAACCTTCCAGCCGCTATGCTGTTTTCCGGTCCTGAGTATTCGGGAAAGCTGTCGACTGCCCTCGAGCTCGCTCGAGGGCTTACGTGTACCCAACGGGCCCAATGGTCGTGCTCGTGCCGATCGTGTGCACTGCAGCGTGAGCTGCTTCATCCCGGTCTCCAACTGCTCGGAAGCCGTTACTTCGTTCAGGAAATCATGACCTGTGCGGAGACGCTGAAGCGCAGCGTCTCACGAGGCACGGCGTACCTGTATATTCGCAGCATACGCAAGCTTCTGCGCAGGCTCGACCCGATTCTCTGGGAAGGCGAGGAGGGGCGGATAGCGAAGGCACTGGAAGCGCTCACCGAGTGCGAAACGGCGCTCGAGCCTGTCGTCGCGCTGGCAAATGGACGGGCAACCGACGGGAGCAACGTCGGTTCGGCGGTGGATTCAGCCCGTGACGCCGCGTTTCGAGTTCTTCACGCGATGCCGCCCGATCTCACTCCGGTCGCACTCATTCGCCGTGTTACCGCGTGGCTGCACGGAAGCTCGGAAGGGGAACGGGTCGTGATTATCGAGAATGTCGAGCAATTGGGAGAGTCGTCGGTGAACGCGCTTCTCAAGGCACTCGAGGAGCCACCCGGGCAAGCGTGGTTTATTCTGACCACGAGCCGTAAAGGAGCGGTGATTCCGACAATACGATCGCGGACCCGCGAGTACCGCTTTCGCGAGCGGCCCGACAGCGTCGCAGCGGAGGTTGTCCGGCGGGTGTTCCGCGGCCCCGACGAGTTCACCGAAGGGATCAGGGAGTATTTTCTCCAACAGGAATTTCCCGGGGCGGGGAGTTTGCGCGGGTACGCAGAACGCTTTCTTGAAACAGTGCTCGCACCACCCGCGGAGGCGGACGACCGTTCATTACCGCCGTATCGGTCGGTAGCGCAGGCACTTAGTGCGGTTCCGGAACGGGAAGCGCTCCGTCACTTTCTGGAAGAGTTGCTGCGCCTTCTGGGGGAAGTCCTTCGCGCCGAAGAAGGTGCACACCGGCTCGTCATCTCGCGCTCGCGTATCGCTTCGTGGCGATCGCTGATTCAGGAGCACTACGATCGAGGCAGCAGACTCAATATGAGACTCGATCTACTTCTTGAGAGCTTGTATTATCGCATGCAACGGAGTGACGGCTCATGAGCAAGTTCGTACAACGTGCACTGGAAAAACTACCGAAGCTCGACCGGGACCAGATTCGATCGCTTCTCGAGGACCTCGCTGCTGAGAATGAGCGGCTCGAAGTAGTACTCGATTCTATGAACGACGGTGTGCTCGTAACCGACACCGACCATCAGCTTCTGTTGACGAATAAGGCGGTGGAACGGTTACTTCCGTTGAATCGTTCCGAGAGCTCCGGTTGCCTGATCTGGGACGCGATCGAGGACGAGGATATAGCGGAGTTCGTGCGAGCTACCCTCGAGCGTCAGGAGTCGGTCAGCGACCGGGAATTCACGCTCAACTTCGGCGAGACCGTGCGCATCCTCTCGATAAGCATTGCCCCCCTCGTACAAGCAGGCTGGATTGCAGGCAATCTCTTGCGAGTGGAAGATATATCCGAGAAGCGTGCAAGGGAGGCACGTCTCCGTCGGGCAGAGAGCCTCGCGAGCCTCACAACTCTCGC
>SLAN01000237.1 GCA_007126865.1 Spirochaetales bacterium
AGCGCCGGAAATCGCCGCCCGGAGGCTCGAAGAACTTCGGTCCGCCGTTCGTGAGTATCTGAAGCTTGACGACGAGCGGGTTATCGTTAAGCAGCGACGCCGGCAGCGCGGAGCCGACCAGTACGAAGCCGGCCGGCGATCGGTGGCGCGCTCGATAATCGTCCGTGAGCGTGGTATGCGATTTGAAGTCCGCCCTGCCGGATACATCGATACCGGACTCTTCTGTGAAAAACGCGATCTCCGCGCCATGATACGCTCGCGTGCCGCAGGTTGCCGCTTCCTGAATCTGTTCGCCTACACATGTACCGCGTCGGTTGCCGCCGCGCTTGGAGGGGCCTCGGCGACCGTTTCCGTCGACACGTCCCGTACCTATCTCGAATGGGGACGGCGTAATTTCCAACTCAACCGGCTCGACGATCGAACCAACCGACTGGTGAACGATGACAGCATACGCTACCTGGAGTCGGCCACCGAACGATTCGATCTGATACTCGTCGACCCTCCCACCTTCTCGAACAGCAAGAGTCGCGACCGCGACTTCGAGGTCCAGCGCGACCACGGCCGACTGATCTCGCTTGCGGCCGCACGCCTGACGCCTGGCGGAGCGATACTTTTCGCGAACAACTACCGTCGTTTCCGCATCGATCCGGAGCTCGCGGAGAGTATGGCGGTCGAGGACGTCTCGGATAGTCTCCTGCCGCCCGACTTCGCACGATCGCGCAAGCGAAACCACCTCTTCGTCATTCGCCGGAGGTCGTGAGCGCACAACGAACGCGGGGTTCCCGCTCGCCGATCGTGCCCCAGCTCACCGCTGGTCGCCGTCGCCGCCGATCGTGCCGCGCTCCATGCGCGAGAAGAGCTTGCTGATGTTCGTCTCGGCAACCTCCTCGAGGGTGAGATCGAGCTCGGTACATATCTGAGTAAGATACCAGAGCACATCGCCGAGCTCCTCTTTCAACGCGCTACGAACTTCATCGGTGACCTCTCCGCTTCGATCACGGAAAATCTTCTTCACCTTCCCTGCCACCTCACCGGCTTCGTTCGTTAACCCCATGGTCGGATAGACCAGCGGGTGGTCGGTATATACGCGGCTCCACGTCTTTCGAGAATCTTCCTGATACTGCCGGAAATCCATGGGTAGTATGAGAGCCGGATGAGCGGCCATCGGTCAAGCGATCGGGTGAGTGTTACGGCGAATCTCCCGAAACGTGTCGGCATGTATGCTCGAAGCCCGGTGAAACACAGCCGGATATCCGAGTGGAGCAGAGACACAGTGCCGGCCACCGCCGTACTCCTTCCCGCTCCACAGGTGGATCCATCGATCCTCGGGAAGATAGAGTCTGCGGGTCTTCGCGCGCCTCCGCAACACCGGTGCGACCAACAGGTCGGGCCCGTAGAGATACTGATCGGTACACGAATGACTGTCTCGATCGTCCGGATACGCGACGGCAAGATGACGAATCGGGGGAATCCCGGTGTCGACATAGGTCTGTACGACGTGACGATGGTACGGAGCCAGCGCGGTGTAAAGCCGCGTCATAGCCGCGAGGTGCGATAGCGTTTCGGCATCCGAATCGAACTGCCAGTTGCTGTCGGGGCGATTGCTCTCGTGGCTCCGCATGATCGGGGCGAATGCTGCAAGCTCCGCCCACCGCATGAACAGCTCGCGACTGCGCTTCTTCCACGCTACGCTGGTGAAACCACCGAGATCGGTATGCCACAGCCCGCCACCCGAATAGCTATGGCTGAGCGCTGCGGGAATAGTGCTTGCTATACCGTCGTTTCGGCTCCAGTCGACCAGTTGATCGCCGGCCCACCAGGCCGGCGCATGCCGAGTCGAACCGAGCCATCCGGCACGCATGAAAAAGACAGCCTCTCCCCGGCACCCCGCGTCCCGGATCGCCTCGGCATTGAGTTCCGCCCAGCGCACCGGATACTCATTGTGCACCTCGGAGCCCGGGCGGCCGTCATACATCACCGCATCGGCCGGGAGGTATTCACCGTAGTCCGCCATCCAGCCGGCCATTCCCGCGCCGAGCATGTTGTCGCGAACGATCCCCCGAATCCAGTGTTGCGTCGCCGGATTGGTAAGATCGAGCAACGCGGCGGGAAAGGTTGTCACCGTAACAAGATAATCGGATCCGCTCCCGTCTTTCACACAGAGGCCACGCTCGCTTGCCTCCCGATAGAGCGGCCCTTCGATCGCGAGAAACGGATTGATGTACCCGAGGAAGCGCACCCCACGCTCTCGCAACGCTGCGATCTCGCGCGGAAGGTCGGGGTAGTATTCGGGTGAGTACTGCCAGTTCCACATCAGCTGACGGCCGAACTTCGTCTCGCGCTTGCCGACCCAGTCCTGGACCCACAGCGCACCGACGGCGACACCGGCGTCGCGGGCCGCGGCGAGCTTACGCTCGATAGCCTCCGTGCCCCCCTGCACGCCGAGCCACATACCGTTCCAGGTCCAGTCGGGCAACGCCCCCGGACGTCCGATCAGATCGCTCTGCGAACGCAACGCCTCCTCGGGACCTTCGGTAACACCGATCACAACCCGTCGCGGATGCTGCCAGAACTCCAGCTCGTGGTGATGGCGATGACTGAAGTCGAATCGACAGTACCCGTCGGTTTCGGCGACACAGTACCACCAGTCGCTCGATACGAAGCTCGGTTGTGGAAAGTATGTACGGTGCCATGCGCCTCCCGAGCCCGAATCGAGCTCGGCAAGCAAGGAGATGAGATTCTTTCCCCGTCCGACACCCGGCTCCCGTACCCAGAGCGGCACCCGCGAGCCCCGCAGATTCACGCGCGAAAACTGCTCCCCGCAACCGTATATTCGCTCGCTGCGGGTTGCAGCCAGTCTCAGACGCACGCGATTCACATCGTCCGGCAGGCCGTGCAGCTCGATGGCGAGCCGCCCACCGGAACAGGAGGCCGAAAGGCGGATCCCTCGGCCGAAGTGCAATACGACCGAATCACCCCGTTCGACGCTCGCGCGACGCAACGGATGAATCCGTGACCGATCGCCGATTTTCCAGTTGCCGTAGCGCACGTCCCACGAGGCCTCCCCGTGCCCTACCGCAATGCACGGTTTTCCGGGCCGGTGTCGGAGCACCACGCGGCCCTTGAAGAGAAGCTCAACGGTGTCGTCCGTCCGGCGTGTTTCGAGCATCGGGTGCAGATCAGGTCTTGAGCGCTCCGGACGTCAGCCCGCTGATTATGCGCTCATGGAAAAAGACGTATACGATAACGCTCGGAATAATGCTGAGCGTAATCGCCGCATACATTCCGGTGTAGTTGGTGAAGAACTGCCCCTGAAAGTCACGGATACCGAGCTGGAGGGTCCGCGTTGTGAACGAAGCGGTCAGAAGCAGTGCGTAGACGAATTCGTTCCACGAAAAGAGGAACACAAAGGTGCCGGCGGTCACGATACCGAGTTTGGAAAGGGGCAGCACGATCAGCCAGTACCGCTGCCAGAAGTTGCACCCGTCGATAACTCCCGCTTCCTCCATCTCGAACGGGATCGATTTCATGAACCCCTGCAACAGGAATGTCGAGATGGGGATGTTGATCGCCACGTACACCAGCGTCAAACCGGCGAGGGAATCGAAGAGCCCGAGACCGCGGATAATTCGGTAGTACGGAAGCATGAGCGCAATAATCGGCACGAGCACACCGGCAAGAATGATCGTGACAATGAGTTGCTGCCCCTTGAACCTCTCGCGGGCGAAGACAAACGCGCCCATGGAACAGATCAGCATGTTAATCGCAGTACTCGCAGAGGAGACGATTACCGAGTTCATCAACAGACGCGGCAGGCCGGAGATCTGGACCGCGTCGACATAGTTCTGATAGTGAAATCCACTCGGCAGCGCCAGCGGGTTCATGACGAACTCCGCATTCGTCTTGAAAGTCTGCAACAGCAGCCACAGGAGCGGGAAAAGTGTCACGATAAGGAAAAGCGCCAGCACGCTCCACTTCGCCGCCTTTGCAAGCACAACGCGCGGAGTACGATGGCCGCCGAGTCGCACGCTATCGTGTGGACTTACGGTCGCTACCTGCCCGCTCACTGTTTCACATCCTCAATCGCGCTTCGTGTAGTCAGCAGATGACGCGTTAGCCCGATAATCAGCGCTCCGACGATAATAAGCACCGCACTGATCGCACTCGCACGCCCGTAATTGGCCGCATGAAGGTTCCGATGCAGCAGAATGCCGAGAGTCATCGTGCGGTTGGCCGGGCCGCCTCCGGTCAACAGAAATGTCGCCTCAAAATGTCGAATCCCGAACGCCATCGCCAGGGTCATCGCCACGACGGCTATATCTTTCACCATCGGAATCGTGATGAACACCTCCTGCTGGAACACGTTGGCTCCGTCGATCTCGGCCGACTCGTAGAGCGAACGCGGAATCGACATAACGCCGGCGAGAAGTATGATCATGAAGTAGCCGATGTAGAGGAGCTGCTGAAGAATCACCGCCGGCAGCGCGGTACTCAGATTCCCGAGCCAGTTCAGTGCGAGATGGTCGAGCCCCATCGCGCGCAATGTCGTATTCAAGAGTCCGAAACTCTCCCGGTAGATCGTGTACCAGAGCATGGCAATCGCCACCTGGCTGATCACGTTCGGCAGGAAGTACGCGGTTCGCAGAAAGCGCCAGAACGGCGGCTTTCGTGCGAGTATCATTGCGACGAGCGCCGCGAGGGCGACCTGACCGAACCCGAGCGACAGCGCCCAGATCAGGTTATTGCGCAGGCCGAACTGGAAATTCGTCATTCCGAAAATACGACGGAAATTCGCCAGTCCGACGAACTCCATGGCTCCGAAGCCACGGTAGTCGGTGAGACTCACGACGAAGACATATCCCAGCGGATAGATGAAGAAGGTGACGTACATGACACCGACCGGAAGGAGAAACAGCGCGATCCCTTTCCAATGTTTGTGAAGTGTCATCGGCCCCTCTGAAACCCGAAACCGTATGCCGCACGCGACACGGGTCGCCGCCCGGCGACCCGTGGTACGTTACTACATAGCAGAACGCTACACTGTCAGTCCATCGCGTCCTGAAGTATTTCCACGAACTCCGCCGGGCTCGCTCCGCCGGCTACCATCATTTCGATTGCCGTGCCGAACTCCTGCACTACCGCGACCGGGAAGGCCCCCTCGAAGTGCGTAATCGTGAACGGTGCTTCGTTCTGTACGCGGACGAACTCCTGCAACAGCGGATCGACACCGGGGTCGATATCGTAGTTGATCGAGAAGAGCGGACCGGCGTCCTCGGTGATCATAGCGACGTTCTCCGGTGCGGTCATCCACTTCATGAACTCGACTACAGCGGCGCGTCGCGCAGGATCGTCGGTGTGCGCTGCGGCGAGGTTCGACTGGGGGAAGGCAACCTGATGGCCGTGGTGACCGCCGTCGACCGCCGGTGCGGCCGCCAACCGTGTCGCCTCGTGCACCTCGGGAGCATCCCCGGCTATACGACCGATGTACCACGGACCGTTGATAAAGATCGCGGTGCGCTCGGCGAGATAGTGCCCACCGGATACGTCGGCGTCGCCGCCGA
>SLAN01000117.1 GCA_007126865.1 Spirochaetales bacterium
AATCTCGGTCGAAGAGGCGGATGCGCTCATGCAGGTGACCGTGGATCGCGATGCCGTCGAAGAAGGGGAGGAATCCGCAAGCGACACCGAACGGATCGGAACCGGGCATGCCGACAGCGAATCTTCGGGCACCGGGGAAGATCGCGGCGGCGAGTCGGCCGGCGAAGAGTTCACCGCGTTCGAGGGTTTCGAAGATTTCGGGCGTGGCATGGCCGGCAAAATCGGCGAGGCGTTGCGCAGTTCGATCGGCGAGATGCTTGACAGTGTGTCGAGCTCGGTCCGGGAGGCGCAGAGAGGCGCGTTCGCCGACGTGAAATCGGCAAGCGAGTCCATTCGCCGGGCGTTTGACCGGCCGTCGGTTCGCGGCGAAGCGCAACGTACGTTCGACACCACCGGCGCGGAAAAGGTGCGTCTGAACAACAGATGGGGAGACGTCACGCTCGCCGCGTGCGAAGGCGAGGAGATCGAGGCCCATGTCGATCTGTTAGTCGCCGCACACGACGAAGCGCATGCCGCGGAAGTCGCCGACATGGTCGTGCCGCGCTTCACGGTCAGCGATGGAACCATCGACGTCGACCTCGAGAACGATCCTCGTGAATACGAGCCTGCGGTACGTATTCGGGCGAACTGGTCGATCCGGTGCCCGGCCCGACTCGCAGTCGCAGTCGCCTGCGCCGGTGGCGATGTCTCCGTCTCCGGCATGCGTGGAGCCAATACACAGCTGGCCTCGGGAAGCGGCGACATTACAACAGCGGACGTGCACTCCGATGTGAGCTTGAGTACGGGAAGTGGTGCGATAGACGCAGACGAAATCACAGGAGATATCGCCGTAAAGAGCGGCAGTGGATCCGTACGCATAGTTCGAGTGACCGGATCAGTCAATGTACGAACCGGCAGCGGGGATGTTGAGCTGGGCGATTTGTGCTGCAACGCGCTCACACTGAAGACCGGTTCGGGAGATGCACGATGCGAGCTGACCGAAGCCGAGTCGGCACACATCGATTGTCTGACCGGGTCGGGAGATCTGGAGTTACTGCTCGGTGAATCGGTCGGCGGACGGCTCGAGGTGCGAACCGGCTCCGGATCGGTCGGGTGCGATATCGCAGCAGACGTGCGCGAACGGTCGAAACGCAGCTGGTCGGCCACGGTACCGGGCGGTGACGCACAGTTCCGGATTGTCACAGGCTCAGGTGATATCCGGATTCGTCGGCGGTGAGCGGGGGACCGTTCACTTGCGCCGGCTGTAACTGGTGCACTATCTTGGGAGTCCATGACAATCACAAAAACGCCTTTCGGAGAGACGCCGGAAGGCGAGACCATCTATAAGATTACCGTTTCCAACGAAGGACGCATGACCATGGAGGTCATGACGTACGGTGCAACGCTTCTATCGCTCAAGGTACCCGACCGCGATCGGAAGCCCGGCGAGGTCACACTCGGTTTTCAGTCGCTCGATGGATATCTCGGTGACCACCCGTACTTCGGGGCAACCGTGGGGAGGGTCGCGAACCGTATCGCAAAGGCCCAGTTCTCAATCGGGCCACGCAAGTACACGCTCTCGAAGAACGATGGTGCGAACCATCTCCACGGAGGAGTATACGGCTTTCACCGGCACGTATGGACATCGGAGGTATTTGCGGTAGACGGTGCGGCGGGGGTGATTTTCCGTCGTGTGAGTCCGCACCTGGAGGAGAACTACCCCGGTAAGCTGACCGCCTCGGTAACGTATACGCTGACCGATCACAATGAGCTCGTACTCGATTACGAGGCGAGCACCTCGAAAAGCACTCCGGTGAGCCTCACGAACCATACCTACTGGAATCTCGCCGGTCCGGAGAACGGCAAGATCTTCGACCACGACGTTCAGCTCAACTGCGAGCGCTATCTGCCGGTCGACGAAAGCCAGATACCTACAGGCGAGATTCTCGATGTCGCCGGTACACCGATGGACTTTCGCAAGTCGAAACGTGTTGGCCAGGACATCAAGCAGGTCACAGGCGGGTTCGACCACTGTTACGTCGTCGGTGAGCGACGCGATCCGCTGAAAACGGTCGCGATGGTGTGGGACCGGAAGTCGGGGCGGGCGATGGAGGTTCTCACCACCATGCCGGGGATCCAGTTCTACAGCGGGAACAAGCTCGACGGGATACCCGGGCGCAACGGCGTCATCTATAAGCAATACGGGGGACTGTGCCTCGAAACGCAGCACTTCCCGAACGCGATCAACGAACCTGCGTTTCCTACCTGCTTACTGAAACCGCGTGAGACATACCGTCACCAGACGGTGTACCGCTTCTTGACGAGATAGCGGCGACACGTGCGACGCCGTACGTGCGATGCGACCCGTCAACGCGCCATCGACCAGCATGGTCGGCGGCAGGAACAAAAAGGCGCCGGAGATCGTCCGGCGCCGGGGTTGGGGGGGGCTATTGCGGTGCGCGGGACAACCATCCCCGCGACCGGTAGCTTCTTCAGCCTGAGTCAGTCGTCTACGACCTCGTAGTCGACATCTTCGGCTTCGGTCTCTTCGCCGCTGCCGGAGGCCGTTCCTTCGGCCTGACCGTTGCCCCTTGCGCCACCGGCATCAGCGCCCGATGCGCCCTGACCGCCGAGCGTCTGCAGGAACGCGGTCTGTGCCTGCTCAACTTCGCTCATGCGGCTGCGGATTGCATCGGTATCGCGGCTGTCAACGGCCTGGCGCAGCTGAGCCGCAGCCTCCTGCAACTTCTCGCGCGCTGCTGCGTCGCCGGCTTCCTGGTTCTCGCGAACGATGCGTTCGGCCTGATATGCGGCACTGTCGCCCTGGTTGACAACCTCCGCGGCCTCGCGCGCCTTGCGATCCTCTTCGGCATGCTGCTCGGCGTCTTTGACCATCTTCTGGATCTCTTCTTCGCTCAGGCCGGAGGAGCTCTCGATACGGATGCTCTGCTCTTTGCCGGTTCCCTGATCCTTCGCCGAGACATGCACGATACCGTTCGCATCGATATCGAAGGTTACCTCGATCTGCGGAACCCCTCGCGGAGCCGGCGGAATACCGACGAGCTCGAATCGGCCGAGCGTCCGGTTCTGGTTTGCCATCTCGCGCTCACCCTGGAGCACGTGAATACTCACCGCGGTCTGGTTGTCTTCGGCGGTCGAGAATATCTGGCTCTTCCTCGTCGGAATGGTGGTGTTTCGCTCGATAAGCTTCGTAAACACCCCTCCGAGCGTCTCGATACCGAGGGAAAGCGGAGTGACGTCCAGCAGCAGCACGTCGTTCACATTCCCGCTCAGTACACCCGCCTGGATTGCCGCGCCGAGTGCGACCACTTCGTCCGGGTTGACACCCTTGTGCGGCTCGCGTCCGAAGATTTCGTTCACCAGCTTCTGGACCATCGGAATTCGTGTCGATCCGCCGACGAGTATCACCGCGTCGAGATCGCTCGCGGAGATGCCGGCATCCTTCAGTGCCTTGTGACACGGCTCGCGCGTCTTCTCAACGAGGTCTCCGATCAGCTGTTCGAACTTCGCGCGCGTGAGCGTGTACTGCAGATGCTTCGGCCCGTTCTGATCGGCGGTAATGAACGGCAGATTGATCTCGGTGGTCTGTGCGCTCGAAAGCTCGCGTTTCGCGCCTTCGGCCGCATCCTTCAGGCGTTGTAACGCCATCCGGTCCTGCTTGAGATCGATGCCGTAGTCGTTCTTGAAGTTCTCGGCGAGCCAGTCAATGATCTGCTGGTCGAAGTTGTCACCGCCCAGGTGGGTATCGCCGGAGGTCGACTTCACCTCGAAGACATTGTCGCCGAGATCGAGAATCGAGATATCGAACGTACCACCGCCGAGGTCGTACACGGCGATCGTCTGCTCCTTGCCGCCTTTGTCGAGCCCGTAGGCGAGTGCGGCGGCGGTCGGCTCATTGACGATCCGCTTCACGTCGAGGCCGGCGATGCGTCCGGCATCTTTGGTCGCCTGGCGCTGGGAATCGTTGAAGTACGCAGGCACGGTGATCACCGCCTCGGTGACCGTCTCGCCGAGATACTCTTCGGCCGTGCTCTTCATTTTCTGCAGTACCGCGGCCGAGATCTCCGGCGGCGAGAGCTCCTTGCCGGCGGCCTTGATCACTGCGTCGCCGTCGGCTGCCTTCTCCACCGTATAGCCGACCATGCTGCGTTCTTCCCCGATCTCATCATAGCGTCGGCCCATGAAGCGCTTAATCGAAGAGATAGTGTTCTCCGGGTTCGTGATCATCTGGTTGCGAGCCGGCTGGCCGACCAGACGGTCCCCGTTGTTCGTGAACGCCACTACACTCGGCGTCGTTCGTCCGCCTTCGGAGTTCTGAATTATCTGCGGTTCTTTTCCTTCCATGACCGCCACTGCGGAGTTTGTTGTTCCAAGGTCTATTCCTATCATCTTGCCCATAACCGTTCCTCCTCTATCTGCGACGCGGGTATCTGCGAGGCGGGCCGGTACATTGCCCGGCCCGCTCGGCGCGATCTCTGATCGGCCGGTGACAACCGACGCGCACTCCGCGACCAGGGGTTTATCGGACTTCACGCGCTGTCAGTGACAACGCGCGCCGCGCGACACTGTCGGTGATCACCGGCCGACCGGCCGGCATCCGCCGGCCGATCATCATCCACCCTGAATCTCGATCTTGCGCGGCTTCACAGCATCGCGGAGATGGAGCGTCAGTGTGAGGACTCCATGCTCCATGTGCGCCTCGATATTCTCACGGTCGATACTGTCGTCGAGCGTGTAGGTCCGCTCGTACGGCGCCAGTCGCCGCTCACGGATAACGAACTGCGCATCCTCGGGGATCTCCCGCTCACCACGAATTGTGAGCGTGTCATTTTCCACTCGGACATCGACGTTGTCGCGCGACACACCCGGCATTTCGATCATGAGCTTCACAGTGCCGTCGTCCTGCCAGATCGACGATACCGGACGTACCGTTGGTCGAGTTCGCTGCACTTCCTGATTCTGTCCTCTGTTTCTCGTTGCGGTTGCCATAGTCAATCCTCCTGCTCGTTGGCTTCGTATTCGGCCGACGCGCCGTGCGCGCCGACCGCACCTGACGTTCTACCGACTCTTACTTGACGTTGACCGAGATCTTGCGCGGCTTGGCGTCCTCGCGCTTCGGCAACGTGACCGTCAACACACCATCCTTCATGTGAGCCTTGACGTTGTCCGCGTCCACACTCTGCGGCAGACTCACTGTGCGCTGGAAACTGCCTTCCCAGCTCTCCTTGCGGAAGAAGTTTCCGTCGCCGTCCTCGGTCTGTCCCTTCTTCTCGCCCCTGATTGTCAGGACGTTCTCGGCGACCGAGAGGTCGACATCCTTCTCATTCACACCGGGAAGATCGACGGTCACCGTGAAATCGTCGGCGTTCTCCACCATGTCGAGCGCCGGCGCCATGTTCCGATCGAAAAGGCCCGGTGCGAAATCCCAGCCGTCGAAGTTGAAGAGGCTGTTGATCTCGTCCTGCAGTCTTCGAAGCTCCGTGCTCGGCTGCCAGGTCATGTC
>SLAN01000118.1 GCA_007126865.1 Spirochaetales bacterium
AAAAGCTCGAGGCCCTACGATCGAACGATCGACATGTGACTCGGCGGCAAAATGCACGACCGTATCGATATCGTAGCGCTCGAACAAATCCGCGACCGCCGATGCGTCGCGGATATCGCAGCGGCAGAACACATAACGGTCACCCCTCGGCGTTTCGAAGCACTCTCGAATTTCGACCAGGTTGTCGGGATTGCCGGCGTATGTGAGCGCATCCGCGTTAATGATTCGTCCGGTGAAGTCATCCTGCTCGAAAAGGTAGCGGATGAAGTTGGCACCGATGAATCCGCAACCCCCAGTTACCAGTAGATTCTTCAACGTTCTCACCTGTTTACCGCTCCCATGCGAAAACAGCTACCGAGTTACGACGTCGAGGTGCGGCGGGGCCGCCGGCCGTGTAACCGGTATTCGGGCCATACAGTCGCGTAGTGCCTCTCTCCACGGTCGCGGCGAGATGTCGTACGCGCGTTCGATCCGCTCGCACCGCAGCACGGAGTGCAGCGGACGCGTCGCGAGGGTGACGTACCGATTGCTTGTGACCGGATGGATCGTGCGCCGTACGCTCGTCAATCCACGATGCAGGGCCATCTCCTGTATTTCGCACGCGAACTCGTACCATGTGGCTGCTCCGGCATTGGCGAAATGAAATGTGCCGTACTCAATCTTAGGCGACGTCACAACAGCGATAATTGCGCGGGCCAGATCGCGAGCGTATGTAGGTGTGCCGTGTTGATCGTTCACGATCGTCAGCTCGGTCTCCTCGTGCAGCTTATGGAGCACGTTCAACAGGAAGTTCCGTCCCGTCTCGGCATAGAGCCATGCGCTGCGGATAATTACATGCGCATCGACGAGCGAACGTAGCAACCGCTCTCCCGCTTCCTTACTCGCACCGTACACGTTCAGCGGCGCCGTCGTTGCTGTTTCCTCGTATCCGCGTTTCCTCGATCCGTCGAACACATAGTCGGTGGAGACGTGCAGCATCGCGGCGTCCACGGAGCGGCAATAGCGGGCAAGGTGTCCTACCGCAGTTCGGTTGACGGCCCAGGCTGCCCGTGGCTCCCGCTCGGCACGGTCGACAGCGGTATAGCCGGTACAGTTGATAACCCAATCCGGGGCCATGCGCGGTGCACAGCTCCGAATCGATTCCTCGTTCGTCACGTCGCACTCGCTTCCACATGCAACAAACGGCTCATTGGCCGTTTCGAGCTCGTGCTCGACGATGCGACCGAGCATTCCTTTGCGTCCTACTATCCAGATCATGTCTTCGCCTCTCGGGGCGTTGTGCCCAGTGGTCTGAACTGTCTGTCCTTTTCCGAGACAATCGGATCGGAAATCGGCCAACGAATCGCGATGACCGGGTCATCCCAGCGAATACCGCGCTCACACTCGGGGTTGTACTCGGCACTGCACTTGTAGAGGACGAGTGCATCATGGGAGGTGACGAGAAAACCGTGTGCGAATCCAGTCGGAATGTAGAGCGCGGTCCCGCGATCGGCTCGGAGCCAGACACCTGTCCATTGGCCGTACCGATCGGAATCCGGGCGCACATCGACGGCGACGTCGAATACCTCGCCCTCGAGCGTTGTCACCAGTTTCGCCTGCGCAGAAGGGGCTGCCTGATAGTGCAGGCCTCTTAAGACACCACGCACGGAGTACGAGACGTTGTCCTGCACGAACGTGTCCACAATTCCGGCCGCGGCAAATTCGGTACGTTTGAACTGTTCCATGAACCAGCCTCGTGCGTCCGGATAACGTTTCGGCTCGATGAGCAACAGTTCGGGAAGCGCCAGTCTGCGAAAACGAAACGGCACGGTGTTCTCCCTCTACGATCGTCAAGATGAGTGTAGGCCTACTTCGTCGATCGGCCTATCGGTACAGAGTAGTAATTAGTCATGAGAACTCTTGCGCGACTGTATGAGTGCGATCGGTACCCCGTCCGGTTTTCTTACGAATTCGCAGTTGCCTGCTATTCGTTGATTAACCTCGCGAGTAGAATGTTTTCGAGTATGATCGACGACCGCTGTGTGATCACGGCAAACTCGCGTAATGTCTCAGTGGATCTCACGTCGGAGAGCGTTATTCTCGATACGCTCTCCGGCATGTACTTCGGTGTTGATAGGGTCGGGAAGCGGATCTGGGATCTGCTTTCCGAACCACGTTCAGTTCGAGATGTGTACGAGACACTGCTCAGAGAGTACGAGGTCGATGCCGATCGATGCAGATCTGACCTCTATCGATTTCTCGATGAGCTCAATGCCGAAGGGCTGGTCGATGTGGATTACCGGACGTCCGAGCAGTAGCTTTCGGTTGTCGATGTCGGATATCGCGCTTTCCGGCCTCTCGCTGATACTCGTCGTTGTTGCCTCACTCATGGTTCGAGGGCTTCCATTCGCACGTTGGTATCCCGCATTCGAGCGGTTCGTACACGGTCCTCGCCGTCTCCCGAGACTCCTTCTCACATGCCCGGAGTCCGTGCGGATTGAGCGTGCTGTTGCGCGGGTCGCCCGAAGGTTTCCGTCGTACCGTTGCCTTGCTCGCGCGGTCGCGGGGGCGGTTCTCTATCGAGTTTGCGGCTACGCGCCGCAGTTCTTCATCGGAGTTCGCATAGACTCGTGTTCGGGCCTGGTCGCACATGCCTGGATTGTCGTCGATGGGAGAACGTGCGTTGGAGACCTGCCCGATCTCGCCGGTTATCGGCCGCTGCGGCTGAGCGGTGTGATGTCACGGGGTTGGCGGACGTGAGCGGCATTTGCGGAATAATAAACACTGACGGAGATCGGGTGGATCGAGGCGATCTCGAGCGAATGGTGTGGACATCCGCGTATCGTGGAGCGGATGGAGCCGAGTATCATGTCGACGGATCGATCGGTCTCGTTTCGCTCCTGCGTTCGAACGACTCGGGAGGCGCGTGCGGGCGCGTGCTTTCGGTGGAGGACGGGGGAGTGCTGATTGCAGACGCCCGACTCGATAACCGTGCGGAGCTCGCCGGTCAGCTGGGGCAACACGGTTCGGATAGCGTGTCCGATCTCGACGTAATACTCTCTCTCCTTGCTCGAGGCACGCACGGAGCGGCGAAACTTATCGGTGATTTCGCCTGCGCCTTGCGCGATCAGCGACACCGCGAGCTCCATCTTATTCGCGACGCGATGGGCGTCCGTTCATTGTACTTTCGAGTCGAACCGCGGCGGGTCCTTTTCGCAACAGAGGTGAAGCAGATCCTCGCAGCATGTGGCGCCGATCGAACGATCGATGAGCGTACGGTTGCGTGGCATCTCTGCGGCATGCAGACTCCGCCCGGTTGCACATTCTATCGGGGAATCGACGAAGTGCGGCCGGGGGAGGTTGTCTCGCTTCGCGACGACGGGCGTGTGGTTCGCCGAACGTACTGGCGCCCCGACCCGGAACGTCGAATCCGATATCGCGACGAGCGGGAGTACGCCGAACACTTGCGATTACTCTTCACCGACGCGATGCGCTGCCGGCTGCGTGGCTGCTCTCCGGTCGGAGTGAGTCTCAGCGGTGGTATCGATTCAATGGCCGTTGCGGCTGTGGCCGGATTGCTCCGGGAGTCCGGCGAACGCGTGCCCGAGATGCGGGCGTACAGCTGGGCTTTCAATGAACTGACCGAGTGCGACGAGCGAGCGAACGCATATCGTGTTGCCGCCCGCTACTCGATTCCAGTTCGAGAGATCGCCGCCGAATCGGCCGAACCGTTGACCGACTACCCGCGATACGGTCCCGATGAGGACGACCCGTTCTGCGGAATGTACCAACCGCTCATAGAGTCGGTGCTCGCGTCAGCCTCCGAGGACGGAGTGTCGACGATCTTCTACGGAAATCGTGGAGATATGGCTTTCGGAGGCGATGTAGTCGACATCCCGGGGCTCCTCGGCGCCGGTCGCATCCCGGACGCCATCGGCGAGTTGCGTGCGTTGGCTCGTATACTCACGCTTTCAAGTGCGCAGGCCGGTTTCCGGTTTCTCGTATATCCGATGGCCACTTCGCTGTTACCTGCGAGTGCGGTAGTGTCGGCGCGGAACTGTTTACGGGCGATCCGCCGTTCGTCCGGCGGGCGTCTCCAGGGTCGCAACGGTTCGGAACGATCCGGGCCGACCGCTCGGGCGGCCGTCCACGTGCGAAATGACTTCCTGCGGCGGGCGGCACTCCCGGAATATGATCCCGTCGAGATCGAAGCGCTGCGATGGTCGAATGCTGCGAGGCGCCGACGGTACCTTCATCTCTTCTCCCCGCTCATTCATCGGGTCATGCTCTATGCCGATCGACTGGCTGCTTCACACCGCATCGGGTTCGCCGATCCGTGGAGCGATCGACGGATTGCCGAGTTTGCGCTTGCCGTTCCGCAATATGTTGCGAACACGGTAGTTGAACCGAAACGACTTCCGCACAGATCGCTGAGCGGAGTGATACCGGGGGCTGCGATTCGTTCTGCTCGCAAAGTCACACCTCGTCCGCTGCTGGAACGCGCCCTTCGCGGCCGCGGTTACGAGACGCTCATGTCGCTCTTCGCCGATAGTATGTGCGCACAGGCCGGGTATATCGATGACCGGATATTTCGTGATCGTTACGAGCGTTTTGTCCGGAAAGAGGCGCCCATCTTCGATTTATGGCCGACGGTGTCGCTGGAGATGTGGTTACGGCGCTATTGGCGCACGTAGTCGAAAATACGAAGTGTACTACGGTAAATTCATGCTTCTTCGCGATTGCGGATAAACGCCATCAGGGCGATTATCCCCTTACTCGGAATGAGATCGTTCGGGGCGTGCTAATCGGCGCCTTTGAACGGGGAGGTATGCAGATGACGAAAGACCATTCGCCTCCGACAGACTCGGAAGGTCGGCCGAAGTACGTTACACCGGAGTTGAAACGGTGGGGCAGTGTAGCCGATCTCACTCGCGTGGGGCGAACCCATGCCGGTGACGATAACTGGCCGGGTTCCGCTCCGCACCCACCGGGGAGTGTGATCCCGAGATTCTGGTAACCGGGCACAGTATTCGGCCCGCGGTCCGGCGTACGGCCGGACCGCCACCCGCTGTAACGGTCACTTATGGGACGACAGATTGATGTAGCGTTGCTGTTCGATGGCCGGCCCGGGGCGGCAGATCTCTGCACCTTCACCGGTACGCAAGACGTTGAGTCGGCCCTCCGAACCGTCGGAGAGACGATCGCAACGAATCCGGCATGGGGTGCGCTTTCGTGCGCGCGCCTCGTTGGGCGGGTGCGGCCCGAACCGATACTTGCCGTGTTCGGAAGCTTCTCGGACGTCGATCGATTTCGACTGTCGAATCTCGCTGTGCAGCTGAATCACACCATTTCTCACTTTCGATATATCGACTATCGAGCCGCCGAGTCGGCGGTTCGAAGCCTCGCAGATCGTTTGGCGGAGCGCTTCGATGCAACCGAGCTCGATGCGTTTCGATTCGAAGCGATCCCGCGCGGCGGTCTGATTGTTCTCGGAAT
>SLAN01000007.1 GCA_007126865.1 Spirochaetales bacterium
CGGACTGCGCGAGCGACACGACCGCGGCGACCGCCTCGCCCATACCACGCTCGAAGGCGAAGAAGGAAGCGCCGGCTTTCTCGAGGACCATGCCGCGCTCATGCTTCTCTACACATGGCTCGGAGAGTCGAACCCGGAGTGGATCGAGCACGCCGCCGGACTCCTTCCGCGTCTGCTCGCCTTTCGTGACGGCGAGGGCAACTGGATCGAGGCCTCGCATGACGATTTCCGGGTTACGCGGCCGGAAAGCTACGACCATCCGCTTCCATCCTCGATATCGCTCGCCGATTTCGCACTTGCCCGCTATGCGATGCTGACGCATACCGCCTGGGCACAGACTGAACCCGGGGAAGCGCTGATTCGCGATTTCTGGAACGTCTCGGCAATGGCTCGAAGCGGGCTTTTCTATCTGATCGAAACTCCCCAGCCGCCGGAACGATTCACAGGCCTGCCGATTAACGCAATCCGCACTCCCGGCGACCGCACTCGCTACTGCTTCGCCGGCGCATGCCGGGAAGGGTGGCCCGACCGGTAGCGGGATCGGTGAAATCACGGTATCGGGCCGGAGCTGTACCGCCGGCAAGCGCACCGAGCTCAAGATGCGGAGTACCGATATGAGGGTTTTCCATCACACGAAACGCGGCGCTCTGGTAGCCGTAGTGCTGCTCGTAGTCGCATGCGGCAACGGCGAGGGTGCCGTCGATGAGATCGAGTTCGACCTGTGGACACAGGAAGGTGATACCGGGCAGGCATTTCAGTACGTAGAATCGCTCGCCGAACGCTACGAGGAAAAGAACAGCGACATCACGATTAACGTCGTTCGGAAGGATGCCGAGGAGCTACGGGAGGAGTTTCAGAGTGCGAGTGTCGCCGGTGCGGCTCCCGAGCTGCTCTGGACGGTGAACAACCATGCCGGCCCGTTCACCGCAGCTGGAATTATCCAGCCTGTCGGAGATCTGTACGATCGCGACGAGTTTATAGAACCGGTCACAATGGACGGGGAGCCCTACGGAATCCCGATCTCCAGCGGGAACCACCTTATGCTGCTCTACAACCGGCGGCTGGTTGATTCCGCACCGCGGAACACCGATGAGATGATAGAGATCGCCGGAGAGCTCACCGAAGGCAACCGGTACGGTCTCGCCTACAACATGACCGAACCGTTCTGGCTCCTCCCGTGGCTCGGCGGTTTCGGGGGATCGGTCTTTGCCGAGGACGGGATCACTCCGACACTCGACACCCAGGAGATGGTCGCCACCTTGCAGTTTCTCTACGATCTGACACATGTGCACGAAATCACCCCGGGAGAAGCCGATTACGGCACCATGGACACTCTCTTCAAGGAGGGTAACGCAGCGATGATCATCAACGGCGACTGGTCACTGGGTGAGTATCACGACCACTTCGGCGAAGACCTCGGGGTCGCCCCGATTCCGACGGTTTCGCAGACCGGATTGGAGCCGGCGCCGTATACCAGCGGCAAATACTTCATGATGTCCGACACGGTCGCAGGAGCGCTGCGCGAGGCGATCGGCGAGTTCATCGCATGGGTGCTCGGCGAAGAGCGTCAACTGGAGATGGCCGACGAGCTGACCCGCCTTCCCGGCCGCTTGAGCGCGCTCGAGCACGAGCAGATCTCCGGCGATCCGATACTCGCCGGTTCGGCGGCCGCCATGGCAAACGGCATCCCGAGCCCTGCGGCGAGAGAGATGCAGGTGATCTGGGACGCAATGCTGCCGTCACAGACCGCGGTACTCGCCGGCACCGTCTCGCCGGAGGATGCTGCCGCGGAAATGCAGGCGGTGTCCGAGACTGCGATCAGGGCGATGGAGTAGTCGCGCGGTAGACAGACGACCCCGGGGCGATCACGAAACTGGAACGACTCGAATGCGCTCGGCGGCTTCCGCCGAAAGTGACAACTCGTCCGCCGAAGGGTGGGAGCTGCGAACGAGCACTGTGCCTGCGGCCGAATCGCGGCTTACGAGCGAACAACGCTCGCCGGGTAGCAACTCCATCCTCTGCATGAGCTTCAGAAACTCGGCGCTGTCGTCGAGAATACGCACGATCGTGCACGAAGCACCTTCGCGCGCTTCTGCGAGCGAAATCGTCCGATCCGCGGTAACCTCTCCGTAAATGCCGGGAATGGGATCGCCATGTGGGTCGGTTTCCGGATAGCTGAGAAATCGATCGAGCCGATCGATGAATCGGTCGCTGACCGCATGCTCGAGCTGCTCCGCCTCGGCGTGCACCTCGCTCCAGTCGTAGCCGAGCGTCCGTTCGAGAAAGGTCTCGATGAGTCGATGGCGACGGACCATACGCAGCGCGAGCTGCATTCCACGATCGGTCAGCCGACAGCCTCGCCGTGGGGTGTAGTCCACCAGCCCGAGAGAGGCGAGATGCTTCGCCATTGACGTCGCCGTACCGGGGGTCACCTGCATCGAGTCGGAAACCTGCTTCATCGATACGGTCTGGCCTTCGCTCCGCTCGGCTTCGCTGAAGAGAACCTTTATATACTGCTCGACTGTGCTCGTTACCAAGTCCGGCTAACGCTACCGAGCGCTTATATTCGGTGTCAAGCGGCCGGAGACACCGCAAATCGCCCCGAGACAGCGCCCGGTGACACCGCAAATCGCCCCGAGACAGCGCCCGGAGAAAGCGGGTCAACAGGGCGGCCCCATCAAATTGTTTCGATGCAATTCCTTGACCGAGCGAGGTACGGCCCATACACTAAGTGAAAAATGCGAGTACGACCCCTCAAGAACAACCCGATATCACTTACAAACCGGGGGCAGCTATCCCTCTTCACGCTCGGCTGCGGTTCCGCCTTCGCCCGTACGCTCGGGCAGAACAACTTCATCGTCATCAAGGGGCAGACCCACCTCATGATCGACTGTGGGACAAAGGCGCCGGGTCGACTCCGCTCGATCGGGCTGGACGTCACGGACGTTCGCAATTTCCTGATCACCCATAGCCACGCCGATCATATCGGCGGCCTCGAGGAGGTCATGCTCACAGGCCGATACGTGGCGGGCCAGAAACCGGTGGCGTACATAGAGCCGAGGTACCAGCGCATCTTGTGGAACGACAGCCTCAAGGGTGGAGCTGCGACGAACGAGCGGCACAACGGGAAGTACCTGCGCTTTGAAGATTTCTGGCAGGTGGTGCATCCATCGGCGGAAAACGGGCTTCCGCGAGATGCGAAGTCCTTCGATGTCGGCGAGCTCAACGTGAAGGTCTTCCGCACGAACCACTTTCCCGAACAGGCACAGAGCTGGGAGACGGCGGCATACAGCGTCGGGATCCTCATCGACAACCGCATTCTCTTCAGTGGAGATACGAAGTTCGATGCCTCACTTGTCGCCGATTTTGACAAGCACTACGACATCGAGTGGATTTTTCACGATACTCAGTTCCGCACAGGCGGGGTCCACGCCTCGCTCGAAGAGCTCGCCTCGCTGCCGGAATCGGTTCGTTCGCGTATGTTGCTCATGCACTACCCGGACGGCTGGCAGGAGCACGTCGAGAAGGTTCGTTCGCTCGGTTTTCACGACTTCGCGCGTGAATGGAATTTCTACGATTTCGACTGAGAACGAGGTTGGAGTGAGGCCCATGCGGACGGGCGAATCCTCATGGTCACGGGAAACGCCTCGGGGGTCAGCCACACCATCTCGCCGTCGAACTGAAATGGCATTCGCTCGGTCGCCTCGATCTGAAGCATTGTGGTGCACCGTCCGATAACCTCCGGTTCACCCATATGCGTTCCACGGTAGACGTGCTTCTTGATCCCGATTCTGCGCACGAGCGGCGGCAGTCTGATCGCGCACATATTCCTCGCATCGGGAAGGATCGGCTTACCGCGCCCGTAGCGGCGGCCGCCGTCGACGCCGAACGCAACGACGGCAAATCGGCCCTCGACCTCCTCGAAACCGTCGCCGGTACTCCAGGCGACGTGCGAATGCGGAATCCCGAAAATCGGGACGTAGAGCACGGTAGCTACATCGGCGACAAGCGTATAGAGGTTTCCGGGAAGATGGGTCCGCTTGAGCACGTTCGTAACACCGCTGACCACGGCATCCAGGCCGAACGAGGCAACATTGAACGCGTAGAATGCCCGCCCGTCGGCGGTCCGCGTTTCGATCGCCGCTTCGAGTCTCGGCTCATGCAGTTGTGTCAGACGCCGATACGCCTGGTTCATCGTTCGTGCGTCGGCGCTGTCGTTTCCGGTGCCGGCAGGCAGGCGGAACACCGGCATGTGTGTTCGAGGCTCCCGGGCATTGTCGGTGGATGCGACAACCGCCTCGAGCAAATCGCGATGCGTACCGTCACCGCCTGCACTCAGCAGCAGCGGAGCAGCCGAACCGCGCAGGCGTTCGATGCCCTCTACGGCAAGCTGGCGGGCGTGACCGGGATACTCGGTGAACTCCACCGATACCGAGGCGGGCTCGAGCCGTCCGCCCGCGGGCATCGACGACATTCGCTCGCGCAGCAGCTCCACCGAACGTTGGAGACGGCTCGTACGGGCGAAAAGCCCCGCGGTCGGATTCACAACCGCATGAACCGACGGTGGCGTTTCGCGGAAAAACGGGCTGTGCGCAAGCAGCACCGAGAGTTCTTCAACCAGTTTCCTGAAGGCGGTTTTCACCGTGCATGCTCCCCCGCCCCCAGCAAGAGGTGCGGCAGCTCGTACACATCTTCCATCGATTCGACGTAAACCGCACCCATGCCGAGCTCCATGGCAGGATTCAGATCGACTTCGATCCGGTCGCCGACGCTCACTACTTCGCTCGCCTCCGGCCGCTCGTCCGCCTGATCTCCGAGCAGCGCGAGGCCGCGCAGGAACGGAGTTGCGTGCGGCTTGCTCACACCGGAATCGTCGAGTCCGACCACCCCTCGAAACCATCGCGACACCCCGAGGCACTCAAGCGTTCGCACCCCGATTGACCGCGGATTGTTCGTCACCGCGACGATCGGCACCTCGGAGGCAAACCGCTGCATTGTACGCTGCAACTGTCGATCTACGCCGAGATACTGCTCGGGATGGTATAGCTCCTCGCGCCATCGAGCGCTCGTCTCGATATCGACGCCGAATTCGAGAAAGGTATTCGCCAGGCTCGGCTTATCGCCGCCGGTACGCGCAGCGTATATGCGCCGCACCGCATCGACCCGCTCCCCCATTCGTTGGACCGAGTCACCGAGCTCGGCTGCAAGCCGCTCCACGAGCAGATCGGCCTGGGCGCGGAGATATGCAGAATTACGGTAAAGTGTGTTATCTATATCGAAAATGAGGCCGGAAACGCGCTCGGGCTGACGCAGCACTCTCATCGAGTATGAGCGTAACCGCCTGTCAGAGACCATGCAAGTACCGACTGAAAGAATTTGCTGAAGTGATGGAGAGACCGTGAACGAGGAGTTCCACTACTACGTAATCGCCATGCTCGCCCGCCGGGCCGGATTCGCCGGAGCGGAAGCCGACAC
>SLAN01000298.1 GCA_007126865.1 Spirochaetales bacterium
GAGCTCGTGCGACCGGTCTTCGCCAAGCGAATCATCATGAGCTCCGATGCCCTGATTAAGGGGCGGTCGGCGGAAGACGTTCTCGACGATATCGTAGACTCCGTCGCGCCCCCGGTTATGCGGGAGGCATAGCGATGCGCCGGCGGGTAGTCGCCGTTTCGCTCATCCTTTTCTTCCTCTTCGCCACGGTACCGGTCGTTGCGGTGCAGTGGGTGACGCTCTTCGGCATCCTCGTGGTAGTCGCAAGCGCGGTGTGGAGCAACAGTACACGGAAGAAGCTCACGGTGACGCGGCGCGACCCGGTACTGTCGGCGTTCCGATTCCAGAAAACGCTTATGCAGGTGGAAGTTCGCAATAGAAGCATCTTCCCCATCGCCCACCTCTCGGTGACCGACCCGTGCGGCCGCCTGCGCGCGGAGGGGCGTACGAGCGCGGTTGTCAGTTTGAACGCCGGTGCACGCATGTTCCTGCGTTACCGGATTCAGGGAATGATGCGTGGAGTTCACGAAGCAGGCCCGCTTCGCGTGCGAGGCAGCGATCCACTCGGACTCTTTCCATGGTATGAGGTGGTCGGTGATCCGGCGCATATTACCGTGTATCCGGCGCTCCACGCAGTCTACCTCCCGTACCGTCGCGGTCTTCCGGCCGGAAACCTCTCGACCGCCAATCCGATCTACGAGGACGCGACGCGTTTCCGCTCGCTCCGCGGCTACATTCGAGGCGACGATCCGCGACGGATCTCATGGAAGGCCACCGCCCGAACCGGCGAGTTGCACACGATGGAGTACCTGCCGGCGCTCTCCTTTCCGGTGCTCATATTGCTGAACCTGCGCTCCGATCAGTATGAGATCAAACGCCGATTCCAGGCTATCGAGCGCAATATCGAGGCGGCAGCGGCACTTGTCGTCCATGCACAGCGTCTCGCACAACCGGTCGGGTTGTCGGTCTCCGGAAAGATCGACGGCAGCGACGGCGATTTCGCCTTTCCGCTCGCCGCCGGTTACTCACATGCAGTGAGCCTGCTTCGGGCACTCGCCGCCTGCGGCTCACACCCTGGTAGATTCGATGTGAGCGCGTTCCAGTCGGTCAGTGGAAGCATTCCGTACGGAACTCGAATCTTCTACATCGGCCCGGCACTCGACGCGGAGTCGGTTATCGCGCTCTCGGAGCTCGCCCACGGCGAGACAACCCTCGATCTGCTCTATACGAGCCGACGCAGCCGGGAACACGAGCGTTTTATCCCCGCATCGGTGACAATTCGAGAGATCCCGGAGTACGGAGAGTTTCGGTTTGCCGGTTAATCGCAGAGATCGCACGACGAGCCTGCTCTTCTCCGCCGGCTTTCCGGTGCTCTTCACCCTCACCGCGGCTCTGCTGGTCCGGGATATTCTGCTCGTTCCCGGGCCGGGGGCACTTACCATTGTCCTCGTCATCGCCGGATCGCTCTCGTACCACGCGGTGACCTCACGCCTCGAACACTATGCACGCGCGCGATTTGCGCGGCTGCGCGCATTTCTCATCATGCTTCTCGTTTCCTATGCGGCGCTCGCCATCGCACGGAGCGGGCCGCTTGTAACTCGATTTGTGCCGGACCTCCTCCACGGGTGGAGGCTCGTGCTCGTCGTTACCGCCTGGAGCCTTTCGGCGGCCCTCTTCACGATTATCGCGGACCGGAACGCAATGCTGCGGATTGTATACGAGCAGCGGACGGCGGAGCGGCGCGAGCAGGTCCTGCGCGAAATGTCCGATGTTACCGCCGAATCGATGGCTCGATTTCGCTCGCTGCGAAGATTGCTTTCGGTCCTGTTCGTCCTTCTCGTGATCGTTATGCTCGTTGCCTGGCCGGCGGGGCGGACTCCGTCGATGCTTTCGCTCGTACTTCTTATCCTGCTCGCCATCGCACGCTACCTTACCTCCGCAACGATCGAAAGCTTCCTCGACGAGTATCGCTACGTCGGCGACGGAAACCGACTGCCTGCTCGCTACCGGATGCGCCGACTGCGACACGCGGCAGCACTCCTGCTCCTCTCCGCACTCGTCGCCTTCGCAGTCGCCGGCGAGCAGACCATCCTGCCGCCCGATACGCTCATGCGCATTGCCGGTTTCCTTGACGGGCTTCTTCCGACACTCGATCTGGAGGCGGAGATGCCGGCCCCCGATCGAACGCCACCGACCGAAACGATCGAAGATCTCAGGCGGCAATTTATGCCGGACGACGAACCTCCGGAACCGGCGGCGTGGTTGGAGTGGCTGATGGTGTTCCTCCGTCGCCTCGCATTGACCGGCGTGATCTCTGCGCTCGTGCTGTTTCTCCTGTCACCGCTGTTCACCCGCGAGATTCGCCGGAAGCTGCGGCGGTTTCGACTGCGCGAGGCGCTCGACCTCTGGCTCGCGGCGCTTCGGAAACGGTTATCCTATCTGACGCGACTCTTCCGGTTTCTTTCGATCGCGCGCGAGCGCCGCGGCACCCGCCGTCGCGGATTCGTTCGGCGCCGGCCGGCGAGCGAGAAATCCGCTTCCTCAGCGGGTTCGGAGAGTTTCACCGAGCGCAGACGCCTGGCGAGGATTTCGCAGCGCTTCGCGCGTTTCTCGAAGTGGGCACGTCGCAACGGAATCGCCCGCCGGGAATCGGAAGCGCCGCGTGAGTTCGCCGACAGGATCGCCGCTCACGAACCGGAGGTCGCCGAATTCGTTCGTACCTTCGCCGACCGCTACGAGCAGGCCCTCTTCGGAGGTCGACCGTTGAACGACGAGGGCACGCGTGAGATGGATGAGGCGCTTCGGTCCGTGCTTCGGTTTCGACTCGAGCGATAAGCGGATCGTGGCTACGAGAGATCTTTGATCCGATCGCGGATACGGGCGGCTTCCTCGTAGTTCTCTTCCTCGAGAGCCTTATTCAGCTCTTTCTCGAGCCGACTGAGCTCAAGCTCGGTTTCGTCGGCCGGCGACTCGGCGCCTTCCTCCGCTTCCTGTTCGGCCTCCGAGACGAGGCTGGCGGCGATTCCCGCCTCTTCGACGAGCGACTCCTCGATATAGATATCGCACTGTACGCGCGCCGCAATCCCGAGCGCATCCGAGGGGCGAGCGTCGATTGTATGCCGTTTTTCTCCCTCGACGAGCAGGAGATGGGCATAGAACGTCCCGTCGCGCAGCTCGTAGATTTCCACACGTTCGACCTGAACGCCGATCTGCTCCAGCACATTGAGAAACAGATCGTGCGTTAACGGACGCGGCATTGTCGTCCGACTCAGAGCGACAAGGATCGACTGAGCCTCCAGCTGACCGATGATGATCGGCACCGCGCGATCGGATTGCAACGGTTTGACAATGACCGCGTTTCCCTTGTCGGTACGCGCAACCGTCCAGATTTCGGCCTCGATGAGCATAGCGTTCGCACTCCCCTGCCCATTCAAGGTACGACAGGTTGCGGTTCTTTTCAATCGGCGGGTACTGGTCATCGCACAATATACGCGATACCCTTGCATTACCATGAATCTGTTGAGACGAGAGGGCAGAGTGTGGGTCGTAATCGTGCTTCTGGTTACCGCGTCGCCTTCGATGTATGCGCTCGACGAGATAGTGAGCGAGATAGACGAGCTTCACGAGCTCGACGAGCACGATCGCGTACTGCAGTTAATCGATTCGGAGCTTCCGGGGACGCGCGCAGATCGCGAACGCGCCGAGCTCTATTGGAGAAAGGCACGGGCAATTCTGAGCGACACCGATATTCGTCACCGCAACGGGGAGCTCTCCGATCGCGAGGCGAGGACTCGGCTGGAAGACGCCGAGGAGGCCGGGCGGAGAGCGATCGAGCTCGACGACTCGAACGCCGAAGCACACTTCTGGACCGGATCGGCAATCGGACTGGAAGGCCAGATACGGGGCGTCCTGCGAGCACTGTTTCAGGCCGGAACCGTTCGAGACTTTGCCGAAGCGGCGATCGAGCGTAACCCGAATCACAAGGAGGCACACTACCTCTTGGGGGTGCTCTACCGGGAGCTTCCCGGCGGGATCATTTCCTTCGGGGATGACGATCGTGCCGTCGAGTACGGCCGCCGGGCAATCGATCTTCACGAGCGCGAGTACAACGCCGGCGTCGTTCCGTTTCGCTACTTCGACTTCTATCTCGATCTCGCCGAATCGCTGCTCGAACGCGGCGACAGCGGTGATTCAGACGAAGCGGATCGCCTTATTCGTTTCGTGCAATCGGAGCTTCGCCGACTCGATCGCCTCAATGTCCGGCAACAGCTCGCCGAAGAGCGAGCGCAGGAGCTGGCGGAGGAGCTCTGAACGCGTCTCGAGGTGAGCCCCGACACGCGGCTTCGGTCAGCCGGCGCACCGGGGAGGCCCTCAATCGCCTGCCGCGAGCTCGCGATCGAGACTGAGCAGCTCCTCGCGAGCCGATTCAGGCAGCTTCTCGAGAAGCCGGCGGCGGCAGCGTATACCCTCCGAGACTTTGTCGGAACCCGAAAGGCTCTTCTCCTCATGGGTATGCGATCTCGCCGTCAGCCACTCGAGCACGCGGCGTTTGCCGCCCTGCGGGCGGCCGGAACGCGCGGCGGCCCACGTCACCTTGCGGTTACGGTAGTACAGGTCCATGTCCACGAGGCGGTTACCATCATCATCATATTCCAGACCTACCAGCATCTCCTTGACGAACGCTGGTTCCGACAGCGTGAACAGCCGGACCTGAAAGGCGATAACCGACATGAGCGTGAGCGCGTTGTCCTCCGTCCAGCGCTCGCCGAGAACCATACCGAGCTCGAGGCCGGAGAGCACGGTGAGAAGCCGTCGATAGTGGAGATCGTATCGCTCCGATGAATCGAAGATATTCACACGCAACTCATACCATTCGTGGGTGTTCAGGTTCTCGGTTATATAGACGAGCGCCTCGCGCCGCAGCGTCTCGAACACGCGGGCCCCCGACTTGCGAACGAGAAGAAGTGCCGGGGCGAGGTCGCTCTCGCTCAGCCGTTCGTTGAGCGGCAACTCGGTCAGCGCAAGCAACGTGTCGTCTCTCCCGCCATGTTCGATCCCGTAGTCGAAGTCGCCGCGCGTTGCTCCGAAGCGTTGCTCGAGCCGCGCGAGTATCGTTTCGCACGAGCCGGTGTAGCGCATCAGCAGAATAGTCGGACCGAGCGTGGGAACGATCGCCGGATGCTCGGCGGATTCACCGGCTCCGATCCGGTCGCCGGAGAAGAGGTCGACGAGAAATGATGCGATATCTTCGTTCACAAGCACGACGGAGTAGAGGTCATTCAGGCGGGGAGGACCGGCGTTCACCGCTTCGTCGACGAGACAGAGCGTGCTCTCATCCGTGGCGCGATCGAGTCCTTCGTGGAAGCCGCAGCACATCGAGTCGGGAAACCGCAGCAGGGCGGAGACACACCCTTCGGGGTCGTCGGTGTGCAGCGTGACCACTCGTGGTCCTGTGCGAAGCAAGAACATCGCTACATCCC
>SLAN01000321.1 GCA_007126865.1 Spirochaetales bacterium
AGGCGCACCGAACCGTCTGCAATCTCGTCGAACGCCGCAAGAAATCGGAGGTTCGCGACGATTTCGACCGCCGCGTCCTGCCGGGCCTGCGGGTAGCCCAACAGGTGGGAAGCACCTACGGAGCGAGCAATTTCGCCGGACTCGTCAGCCTTCTCGGTGGTCAGAATCCACCGAACCCCGGGGCACGGATCGGGCTTTTCGCCTACGGCTCGGGAGCTATCGGGGAGTTCTACAGCGGCACGATCGGAAAACAGGCCGCCGATCGCGTCGGACAAATGGGCATCGATGAGAAACTCGCCGCGCGCCGGAGTATCGACGTGCCGGCGTATGAAGAGATCGAAAAACGACGGACCTCTCACATCGAAGCGCCCGAGTTCACTCCCGATTTCGACCTGCCGCCGCAGCTCTTCGAGGAGCACTACCGCGGTAGCGGCCGTCTGGTACTGAAGTCGGTCAAAGACTTCTATCGAAACTATGAGCGTGCGTGATAGTGCTTCCGGCGATCCGCTGACTACCCACACCGAGTCGGGTATCTGTATTGTCACACTGAACGACTCCGCCGACGGGAATCGTCTCAACAGCCGTTCGGTTACCGCGCTGCATGAGGCGCTGACCGCCTCTGACAGCAACGACGCCATACGGATCGTTGTGCTGCGTTCGGCGAGCGAGCTATTCAACCTCGGTATGGACCTTTCCGCCGTCACCGCTGCAGAAAACCGTGAAGACGCCATCGGCATGTACGGCGAGTGCCTCCGACTGCTGAACGAGGGCAACTTCGTCACGCTCGCCGTTGTGCGTGGGGAGGCATCCGCGGGAGCGCTCGGACTTGTGGCAGCAAGCTCGGTCGCTGTTGCTACCCCCGGTGCTCGCTTTTCGCTGCCGGAGGCGCTGTACGGTCTCGTCGCCGCGAACATAATGCCGGCTCTTCGTCGCCGCATTACACCGGCACGCTGTGAATACCTGGCGCTCGCCGGCGTATCGTGGCCGGCGGAAACCGCACTCGAATGCGGCCTTGTCGACGAGGTGGTCGCCGACGACGCGCTGGAGAAGCGCCTGCGCCGAATTTGTCGCGATCTGTTGCGTCGCAGCCCGGCAGCACTTTCGGCGACGAAACGGCTCATCTCGCGAATCGACCGACTTCCGCCGGAGGAAGCCCGCCGCGAAGGTGCCCGGATTCTCGCCGAGCGACTTACAGACCCCGGGGTAGCACAGGCAATCGAGGCAATGGCCGACGGCGAATTACCGGAGTGGAGCATGAAGCTCGATCTGACGGTGCCGCTGGCAAAACCGGAGCCGCCGGATAGGACGGGGTAACCGCCGGTTGGACCGGATAACCGCCGGATTGGCGCGGCAATGGCCGGATAACCGCCGGATGGGCGCGGCAATGGCCGGGGAATCGCCGAGGAACCGCCGGGTAACCGCCATACGTAATCGGCAATCCCGGATCGGCAAGCCGGGTCGGCGGAAGCCGGACGAAACACTGTGCAGGAGCGACAACCGTGAACGAAGAAGAAAACAGACCGGTACGCTGGAACCTCGACGACAACGGCGTCGCCGAGCTCATAATGTGCGATCGTGAACGCAACAACCTCTTCACCGATTCGTTTATAGACGCGTTCCTCGGTGCCTTGAGCGAAATCGAAAAAGAACGGCCGATTTGCCTCCTTATTTCCGGTCTGCCGGACGTCTTCTCCGGCGGTGCCGACAAGGAAACGCTTCTCGACCTCTGTGATGGAAAGATCGTTGTCAAAGACCTCGAGATCTCCGAGCGCCTCGTCGCCGCTCCGTTTCCCATCGTATCGGCGATGCAGGGCCACGCGGTCGGAGGCGGTCTGGTAATCGGCCTCTGCTCCGACGTCATGGTACTGGCGCGGGAGAGCCGGTACGGGGCGGTATTCATGAACCTCGGATTCACCCCCGGTATGGGGACAACCGAGCTCCTCCCGATGGCGTTCGGCCCCTTTATTGCTTCGGAGATGATGCTCGGCGGCCGTATGTTCCGGGGAAGCGAGCTGGCCGAACGCGGGGTCCCGGTAAACGCGATCGTTCCGAAGGCGGATGTATACAGGCGGGCACGGCGCATCGCTTTACAGATAGCGGACAAACCCGTAGACTCGGTCTATCTCTTGAAATACACGCTCAGCTCGGAGAAACGCAAGCGCCTGATCGACGCTCGCCGTAACGAGGATCTGATGCACCGCATCACGTTCCCGATGCCGGAGACGCGGCGGCGTATATCCGAACAGTATAACGAATAGATGGTAACGATTGATCTAACCGGACAGAACGTGCTCATTACCGGCGGGACCCGCGGTATCGGACGTGCGGCGGCACTGGAGTTCGCTCGGGCGGGGGCTCAGACGTGGCTCACGTATAAGTGGGGAAGCGCCGACTTCGACGAGCTGGAGCATGAGTTTACGGCGGCCGGCGGGCTGAAACCGAGATGCATTCAGGCCGACGTTTCCGTCGATGACGATTCCGAGGCGTTGTTCACCGCCCTCGCATCCGAAATCGATGCGATCGACGTGTTCATCAGCAACGTCGGGTTTGCCGCTACGACACCCGACCTCGCCTCGTACAGGAAACGTTCGTTTTTCAAGACGATCGAATACTCCACGTGGCCGCTTATCGACTACACCCGCCGAATCGGGGAAACGTTCGGACGGTATCCACGGTATGTGCTCGGAATCTCGAGCGATGGCCCCGACAACTTCTATCCCGGATACGACTTTGTCGCGGCGTCCAAGGCGCTACTGGAGTGTTTCGGCCGCTACCTGAGCATGCATCTTCTCAAGGAAGGGACGAGGGTGAACGTGGTCCGGTTTGGCACCGTTCCGACAGACAGCTTTAACATGATCTTCGGGGACGATTTCTTCGATTATGCACGCAAACAGGAAGGGCTCACCGACGAGCTCATCCTCGATCCGCAGACATGCGGCAGGACCGTACTCGCGCTCTGTAGCGGGCTTATGAGCGCGGTTAACGGCCAGGTAATCAACGCGGACTACGGATTGCCGCTACGCGACAACACCATGGTCCGGTATCATAGAAGCCGACATCAGGAAGCCGACCGTACCACGGATTCGGAGGGTTCCGACAGCTGACAGCAGTACGACTCAGGGCATTTCGCCGTTGGCACCTGTCGTGCTACTCTGTGTGCCTTGAACACGACATAATGGAAAGGAGACTCGATACATGACAAAGGAAGAGGTAATCGAGGTTATCAAGCGCAACATCGTGGAGAATCTCGACGATGTTGAAGCGGATTCGATCGATGCAACGAAAAGCATGAAGGAGTACGGAGCGAACAGTCTCGACATGATCGAGGTCGTCTCGACTTCGATGCGAGAACTGAACATTAAGATTCCGCGCTCGGAGCTTGCTGAGCTCGGCAATATCGACGAGCTCGCCGACAAATTCATGGAGTACATCAACAAGGGTTGATGTGGTTGCGCGCAGGTACGCCTGCGCGCGCTCTTTGGAGGCACGCATGCCCGACGCTACCGATTTCAGCCTTGCCGATTTTCACCTCAACGACAATCCGAACGTTCTCGAGCCACCGGCCGATTACCTCGAGTGGATTTCCGATCCCGACGTGCGACAGGCGTTCACATTTTTCGAGCAGCAGCTTCTGACCGCACCGCGAACGCGCAGCGAAATTCTCAGCAATCTCGATCGCGAACGCAGACCCATTATCAACCTGACCTCCTACAACTACCTCGGACTGAGCACCCATCCCGAAGTGCTACAGGCGGCCAGAGAGACGCTCGATCGGTACGGCTTGAGTGCATCCGGTGCACCGTTGGTGTCGGGCACCTTCGATCTCCACGTGGAGCTTGCGCGGCGCCTCGCGGAGTTCAAACAGAAAGATGACTGTCTACTTTTTTCGAGCGGGTATGGCGGTAATCTCGGCGCCCTGCAGGGTATGATGCGCAAGGGCGATGTTATCGCCATGGATGAGCGCAGTCACAAGAGTGTGATCGACGGCGCCACCCTCAGCGGCGCCCGAAAGGTGTTTTTCGCACATAACGATCCCGAGGACCTTGCAGCGCAGCTTGAAAAGCATCGTGACCGTCGCATTCTCGTCGTGCTCGAAGGCGTTTACAGCATGGATGGCGATCTCTGCCGTTTGCCGGAGCTGGCGGACGTCGCCGACGAGTACGGTGCGGGAATCTACATCGACGAGGCACACTCGACGCTCATGTTCGGCGAAAATGGACGCGGCGTCGCCGAACACTTCGGTATGGAAGACAGAATCGGCGTGAGTTACGGTACCTTGAGTAAGAGTTTCGGCGGCGTAGGCGGATTCATCTGCGCAAATGCGCGGCTGATCAACTACCTAAAGGGCTACTCCTCAGCATGGAACTTCTCCTGCTCCCCCTCGCCTCCGGTGGTCGGAGGGCTGATCAAGGCGCTGGAGGTCGCCACGCGCGACAGCACGCTCCGCGATCGACTCTGGACCAACACCGAGTACTTCCGCTCGCGACTCGATTCGATGGGCCTCGATACAGGCGACTGTGAAAGCCAGGTAATTCCGCTCATTATCGGACCGTCCGGGGAAAAACTCTTTCGCTACGCCACAGCAATGCAAAAACGCGGGCTCTTTCTGCAACCGATTGACTATCCGGCGGTGCCGGCCCATCGCCGCCGGTTCCGGATCTCGATGTCTTCCCAACTGGAAGAGGAAGATATGGACCGCGCTCTGAATATCATCGAAGACGTCATCGTAAGAGATCGTGATTGACCGTGACTAATGCCGAGGAATGGGCGCTCCTGCGCCGCCATCGCCGTAAGCCGCTCGTGGAGCCCGCCGCATACGAGCGTTTCGCGAGCGTAGAGTGCGATGGTGATGCGTTACGACGCTTACTGCCACACCGCGACCCGCTCCGCTTCGTCGATCGCGTCACCGCGGTAAGCGAAGATCGTGAACTCATCGTCGGCACTCGATATCTCGCGCCCGACGATCCGACCTTCGCCGGTCACTTCCCCGACTATCCGCTCTACCCCGGGACTTTCCAGGTAGAGGCGATCGGACAACTCGGCCTCTGCCTCTGGTATTTTCGGCGATTTCCCGACCGCATAGATGTCGGTCCGGACGCGCGGCCGGCAACCGTCCGGGCCACTCGAATCGGAGGAGCGCTCTTCAACGCCCCCGCCCCACCGGACCGGACCGCGACCATCGTCGCGCAGCGTCTCGAGGACGACGGATTCCGAGCGAGTATAATCGGGCAGTTTCTCGTCGACGATGCAGTCTGTTGTACGGCCATCGGCGAGGTCGTCTTTCTCGATACCGAGTGAGCTACCGTGACGGATTCCTGCCGTCCGGTCTCGTCCGCCGCGTACTCAGTGCGACGAACACTTCAGCACACACGGCGGAAGCCCTATATCCTCGACAGCACGACCGAGGCGTTCTGGCCGCCGAATCCGAACGCAT
>SLAN01000140.1 GCA_007126865.1 Spirochaetales bacterium
GAGACACAGAGCGATGTCGCCAAGCGCATCGCGACGATGGACCGCACGAGTCCGGAGGTCCTGCGCGAGGTCGAGCGCGTGCTCGAGAAGAAGCTTTCGACCCTCTCGAGCGAGGACTACACCGCCGCCGGCGGTGTCGAGAGCATCGTGGAGATTCTGAACCTCGTCGACCGATCGACGGAGAAAGGGATCATCGAGCAGCTCGAGGAAGAGGACCCGGAGCTTGCCGAAGAGATCAAGAAACGCATGTTCGTCTTCGAGGACATCGTCATGCTCGACGATCGCGCCATTCAGAAGGTTATGCGCGAAGTCGACACCAGCGAGCTCGCGAAGGCGCTCAAGAGTGTCGATACCGAGGTTCAGGACAAGATATTCCGGAACATGTCCAAACGGGCGAGTACGCTGCTCAAGGAAGACATGGAGTACATGGGCCCGATTCGCATGAAGGACGTGGAGGAGAGCCAGCAGAAGATCGTTTCCATTATCCGGAAGCTCGAAGAGCAGGGTGATATCGTCGTCGCCCGCGCCGGAGAAGACGAGCTGGTCGTATAGACCGGTCGGCGGTGCGCACGCAGCAGGCGTGTGCGCTGCCGTCGCATCGGGGGTAGCCGCTCATGGCGAAAAACGTGTTTCGCGCGAACGAAGTGCAATATCTCGGCAGCAAAGTGTTCGTCACCGGTCCCGAGCGCGAGATGCCGGCGGTGGCTGTGCCCGAGGAGGCGCAGCCGGCCGAGGAATACCACGGGCCGACCGCCGATGACCTGCGGCGCGAAGCCGAAGAATTTCGCAAACAGTGGGAAGCTGAGAAGGCGAAAATGATAAGCGATGCGAGAGCGGAGGCCGACCGCATCGTGAAGGAAGCCGAGAACCTCGCGTTCGAAGAGGTCCGCAAGAAGAGCGAACAGGCGCAATCACTGAAAACGACCGCCGAGAACGAGGCGACACGCATCACCGAAGAGGCGCAGGAGGAGGCCGAACGGATCGTCGCCGAAGCGCGCCGCGAGGCGTCCGGTGTCGAGCAGGAAGCACGCGATCAGGGCTACAACCGCGGCCGACAGGAGGGCTTCGACCAGGGCGAGGCCGAGCTGGAACGGCTCACCGAGCGGCTTCACATCATCATCAACAAAACGATCGAGCGCCGCGAAGAGATTATCGAGGAGACCGAGGGACAGCTCGTACGGCTCGTGCTCGAGATCGCCCGGAAAGTGGTCAAGGTCATCAGCGAGAACCAGAAGAATATCGTGGTGAACAACGTCGTACAGGCGCTGCGCAAGCTGAAGAGCAAGGCCGACGTGAATATTCGCGTGAATATCGACGATCTGAAGCTCGTCAGCGACCACGCGAGTGAGTTCGTGAAGCGTATCGAGCGGGTGAATAACGTGACTGTCATGGAGGACTCGACCGTCGATCCGGGCGGCTGCATTATCGAAACCGACTTCGGACAGATCGATGCGCGGATTTCCGCGCAACTGCGTGAGATCGAGGATCGCATACTCGAGCTCGTACCGATTTCGAGTCGACGGAAGAATCCGGCGAGCAGGGGCGAAACGGAAGACCCGTTCGAGCTCACGGAGTGAGGCGCTATGGCAATCGCACTCTTTGACAAGTACGAGAGCGTTCTCGATCGCATCGATACGATCAAATACTCGGGGACGATCGAACGAGTGCAGGGAGGTCTGCTCGAGAGCCGGGGACCGCAGGCGGTTGTCGGCGAGCTGTGCCGAATCGACCGAGGGGGCGATGACGATTTCGTCCCGGCGGAGGTGGTCGGTCTCAACGGGAACCGGGTTCAGCTCATGGCGTACCGTGATATCGAGGGGGTGGAAGTCGGCTGCTCGGTGACCGCTACCGGCGACGTGCTGCGAGTTCCGGTGAGCGAACGACTGCTCGGCCGGGTGATCGACGGGCTCGGACGACCGATCGACGGCAAGAACGAGATTCACGGTGACGAGCTCCATCCGATTAACGCCGAGCCTCCCGATGTTTTGCGACGCCGGCGCATCGAAACACAGATCGAAATCGGCAATCGTGCGGTCGACGGGCTTGTACCGGTCGGCGAAGGTCAGCGGATGGGCATTTTCTCCGGAAGCGGCCTCGGAAAGAGCACGATGCTGGGGATGATCGCACGCAATACGAGCGCGGATGTCAACATTATCGCGCTGATCGGCGAGCGCGGTCGTGAGGTCCGCGAATTCCTCGAGTATGACCTTGGTGCCGAAGGGTTGAAACGGAGCGTGGTAGTCGTCTCCACCTCCGACACCCCGCCGTTGTCGCGCTATCGGGCCGCGAGTGTGGCGACCACGATCGGGGAGTACTTCCGCGACCAGGGTGCGAACGTCATGCTCCTCTTCGATTCGGTGACTCGCTATGCGCGTGCGGTGCGCGAGATATCGCTCGCGCGCGGTGAGTTTCCGGCCAATCGCGGCTTCACGCCGAGTGTGTTCAGCGGGTTGCCGAAACTGCTCGAGCGCTGCGGTACGAGCGAGCACGGAACGATGACCGGTTTCTATGCCATTCTCGTCGAGGGCGACGATATGGATGAGCCGATCGCAGACACGGTGCGCGGAATACTCGACGGGCATCTCGTGTTGAGCCGGCGGCTCGCGCAGCGAGCGCACTATCCGGCGGTCGATGTGCTCGGCTCGATCTCGCGCCTGGCGAATCGAGTGACCGATCCGCGGGTGCACGAGGCGGTGATGAAGCTTCGGCGCTGGATCGCCGTCTATCAGGAGAACGAGGACGTGATTAACGTCGGCGCGTACTCGGAAGGGAGCAATCCCGAGCTCGACGACGCGATCGCCCGGATCGATGCGATCTACGACTTCCTGCGCCAGGATATCGCCGAGCGTACAGAGCTCGAGGAGACGAGGCGCGGACTGTGCGAGCTCGCGGGGATCCCGTGGGAAGAGCGGGGTGCCGCCGAGGACGATAGCGGCGAATCGCCGGTCGGCGAGGCGGATGGGGGCGCCGAAGGCGAAGGTAACGCAGGCGCCGAAATCGAGGTCGAAGCCGCAGCCGATGAGGACGCCGGCGCGGAAGGAAACGCCGGCGCAGGCGGCGAAGCCGACGGGGACCGCGAGATCGCCGGGGGCGGCCAAAGTGACTGGGGCCGCGAAACTGACTGGGGCCCCGTTTCCTCCCGCGATGAGGAGGAGCGCGAATGAAGCGATTTCGTTACTCGCTCGACCACCTCCTTTCGTTGCGGCGTCACTCCGAGCGCGAGGCCGAAATGGCGATGGCCGAGGTCATCGCACGCCGAAATACCGCCGAGCGGCGCCGGCGCGAGCTCGCAAGTGAGCGTGAGCGACCGATCGGGCGACAGCTTGACGGGGCGCTCGACCTTTCATTCGAGTTGGTGCGCAGTCGTTACCTCGACCGGATCGAATTTGCGCTGAAGAGCACCCGGGACGAGCTGGATCGACTGGACCGCGAGCTCGAGGCCGCGCGAGATGAGTACAACGAACGTCGCCGTGCGCGCGAGGTTCTGGAGCGGCTGAAAGAGGTGCGGGAGGTGGAGCATTACCGCGGAGAGCGCCGTCGGGCGGATGCGGAGCTGAACGACATCATCGGCTCTCGAGCCGCCCGCGAACGGGCGGAAGGAGCGTTGTGATGGCAGATCGGTACAACCGCGTAGGAGCTGCACCGCGTATTATCGTGCTTCTCCTGCTGGTGCTCGTTCTACTCGGTGGCGGTGCCTTCTGGTTCGATGTGCTCGGGCTCATCAATGCCCGGGAGTTGCTCCAGCCGATTCTTCAACCGATCGGTCTCGGCCGGGAAGCGCCGGTTGCACCGCCCGAGGACCCGGATCTGCTCGACCGGCTTCGTGCCGAGCGGCGACAGGAACAGCTCATGCTGCAGGAAGAGGAGCTCGATCGCCGTCGCCGCGAGCTCGATGAAGCCGAAGAGGATTTCGCGCGGCGTTTTCAGGAGCTCGAGGACCGTGAGGCGACGCTCGCCGAGCGCGAAGAGTCGTTCGATCAGCGTGAGGCCGAGTATGAAGACCGCCGCGCGAACCTGCGCCGAAACGCGCAAACGCTGCAAAACATGCCGCCGGAACAGGCTGTGGCGATTTTGGAAGGCTACGAGGACCAGGATCTCGTTTCTATACTTCGGATTACCGACGAAATTGCCGAAGAAGAAGATGAGTTATCACTGGTTCCGGTATGGCTGAGTCAACTGCCGCCCGACAGGGCAGCACGAATACAAAGGTTGCTCGCTCAGCGTCCCGGTTCCTGACCGTAAAGGGGGCGCACATCACGTGGTGACATACTCACCGATCAGCTACATCTCCGGTACGAGCTCTGTCGACGGAGGCTCGAGCCGAAGGATGCTTGACGTCACCCATGCGGCGGAAGAGTTTGCTGCCGTACTCGAACGGGCGATGGGAAGCTCCTATGCACCGGCACTGTACTCGATCGATCGGGCATTCGATCGTGTCGACGACAGCCACCGCGACATGCTCGAGGAAATCGAGGAGCGGGCGCGTGAGACGCGCGAGGCACACGCCCGGCGACGGGAAGCGGACCGGAGTCGCGACATGCGAATGCGTGATCTGCGACTGGGGGATATCGAAAGAAGCTCGCGGCACTCGGAACGACGCGGCGACGAAGTCGACAAAGCCGCATCCTCCGTTTCCGGGGGTACCGAAACTGAGGTTTCCACTCTCGAACGTCTGGAAGAACGGACGCGTGAGCTGCTGGAATCGCTTCGCGATGCGCTCGGCCCGGAGGCCGGCGAGGAGAATGGCGGTGCGATCGAACGTGCTCTCGATCGCGTCGAGCAACTCATCTCGAAGCTCGAGCAGCTTACCGAGGCTGGAGAGCGCTTCGAGAAGCTCGTCGAAGTCCTCAATGATGTTTTTGAGCGAATGCGTTCGGGAAGCGAGCGATCCGGGAGTCCGGTCGACGAGACGGTCGAGGCGATCGCACGGAAACTTGCGAATGAGCTTCGCTCGATTGCCTCGAGCCTGCAGGCAGCGTCGGCCGGCGACGGAGACGACCCGAGCACTCGAAACGGTGTAGGTTCCGGGGCCGCCGCGGTATCGAACGATTCCAACCGGTTCGATGCCGTTAACCGGCGGATTCTCGCGAACCGGGAGGACGGGCGCGCCTTGATCGCCGGCCATCGAGGGTCGGCCGGAGATCCGGCGTTGGCCCGCGATGCGGCCCGCCGGTTGCGTGACGGGCAGCGGATTGCCGATTCCGATCGGGGCGCTCGTGGCTCCGCCGAAAGAGGTAATTCGGCACAGCTTCGGCCCGCCAATGCAGGACCCGAGGGGGGCGGTGCTTCAGACGCCGCTCGGGCGAGCGAGCGGCTCGCCGAACGGCTCAAGGAACTGGCGGATCTTCTCGACGGCAATCGTGCGGCGGAGGAGAAAGATGGCGCGA
>SLAN01000054.1 GCA_007126865.1 Spirochaetales bacterium
CGTCTCGCCGCTTCTGCGCTGGGTGGCGCTCGCCATCGCGCTACTCATCATCTATACCCACAGATCGAATATCGCACGCCTCGCCCGCGGCGAGGAGAAGCGGATGTTCGGCCGGCGGTGAGGGGGTGACCCCCGGCCGTGTGCCGTCGGTCGGAATACCCGCCGTGGTTTTTCGCTTGCCCGCGAGTGCCCCCGGGCGTGTGCCGTCGCCGGCAATGATCAGGCACGGCGGAGGGTCATGGTGTTGACGATCCCATAGCATCCAAGTACACTTACCATGCACTTATGATAATGGCACGGGAGGTCAGCAAATGGCCGTGAAGACCATTACGATCGACATGGAGGCGTACGAGACGCTGGTGCGTGCGCGGCGCGGCAACGAGTCGTTCAGCACGGTGATCAAAGAGACCCTCGGGCCGGCGAGTAGAACGGCAGCGGCGCTTCTGCGACGGCTCGACGATCTCGTCGTCGGCGAGGCGGCGCTCGACGATCTTGAGCGGGTCGTCGCCTCGCGGGAAGGCGATCTGATCGCCGCCGAGCGTCCCGACGAGGACCGGGGCTGATGCTTCTCGACACATCGGTCTGTATCGACCTGCTTCGCGAGCGCGGGCGCGGCATTCAGGGGCCGGCTCACGGTGCATTGGAGCGTCTCGGTTCAACTCCTATCCATATCTCGCTCTTTTCGCTGTGCGAGCTCGAGGCGGGCATGAGCCTCAGCGACCGCCCGGAGATCGAGCGGCGGCGTGTGAACGCGCTGGTCAATCACCTGACCGTGCTGGCGCCGGATGACGCGTTCGCCGTTCTGTACGGCGAGGCGGCCGCGCATCTGTTGCGGAACGGAACGCCGATTCCGGTCATGGATCTCCTGATCGGTATTACTGCGAAGTCGAGATCGCTGCCGGTTCTCACGCGCGACACGACGCACTTTGGACGCATTCCGGGGCTGGTGGTCGAAGGGTACTGAGCGCGCGGCGGACCGTACGCGAACCGTGGGCGGCGCCGGTCGCGCCGGAACGTACCGCCGCCGAGCTCGCTACCCCTTCAACGGAACCTGACCCAACCGTTCGAAGAACAGCCGGCGAAATCGCTCCCCGTCGAGATCGAGGCACACCCTGGTCGTTCCCTCTTTGTCGGGTCTTCCGATTGTCCGTCCGGTTCGCGTGTCCACCGAAACGCTCATCTGCTCGGTTTTGAAGAGCGAAGGTTCGATGAGATATGCGAGCGCTATGGGGTCGTGCGGATTGAAGCCCAGCATTCCCCCGAGTCGCTGCGTAACCTGCACCCAACCACCGACCGATTCCCGGACATATGTCGCGAAGCGGTCGTTGGACAGCCCGGAGAGAATCGGTTCGAACTCTTCGGGTTGTATGGTTACCTTCGTGGTTACGTCGAGCCCAACGAGGACTTTGGGAATCGGGCAATCGAAAACCATGGAAGCGGCGTCCGGATCTACCCAGATATTGAACTCCGCGAACGGTGTGATATTTCCCTCTCGATTGATTGCCCCTCCCATTATCACGAGCGACTCGATCTTCGCATGCAGATCGGGGCGCTGATGCAGGAGTACCGCGACATTGGTCAACGGACCGATCGCCACGAGAGTGACCGGACGCTCGGCACGCTCGAGTGCCGAAGCCATATCCGCGACTGCAAAGCCTTTGCCGGAAGCGGCATCGTCGAGCTCGATCGATCCTCGATAGTCGATTGGACCGGACATGCGACGCAGAACGTCCATTCCGGCATAGAATGGTTGTCGAAACAACGGGGTGCGCGAGCCGATGCTGACCGGTATGTCCGCACGCAGGAATGCAAGCGTTGCTTCCATGCTCTGCACACCGAGGGGCGCCGGTACGTTGCCTTCTACTATCGAAACAAGCTCGATATTGATTTCGTGTCCGCCGAGGGCGAACAGCAGCGCGAGATTATCGTCGATGTCCGCGTACGCGACACCCATACCAGGATCGGCGTCCAGTATGATTGACTTCCCATTCTCGTTCGACATCTTGGTCCTATCCTTTGATTTCGCTGCCGGTTACGGCACGTATGTAGTACTTCTGCAGCGACATGAGAATTATCACCGGGATAACCGCAGTTATCGTAGCTGCGGCGAACTGCTCGTTCCAGAAAACACCGTATTCGCTCGTTAACCGTGCGATCGCAACCTGAACGATGGCGTACTCACGGCTCGGGTTCGCGATAAGCGGCCACAGGAATGCCAGCCAGATATCGAGAAAGAGGATCAGCCCCGCACTGATCAATGCCGGCCCCGACATTGGCAAGAAGAGCCTCCAGTAGATGGTGCGCCACCGAGCGCCATCGATCTTGGCCGAATCGACGTAGTCATCCGGAATTGCCATGAAGAATTGCCGAAAGAGCAGAATAACCACGCCGTTCAGCGTCGCAGGAATAATCAGCGCCTGGTATGAGTTCATCCACCCGAGAGATCGAATCAATATGAAGAGCGGAATGGCGATGGCCTGGAATGGAACGAGGTATGCGAAGACCGTTACCATAAAAATGAGGTTCTTCCCGGGGAATCTCATTTTCGCGAATACGATTCCGCCCATGGAGTTCACGACCAATCCAAGTCCGACTGTGCTCGCGGTTACGAAAAAGGTATTGAAGAGCGCGCGGCCGAACCCCTTGTTGAATATCTCGAAGTACGCTTCCAGACTGAACGGTGTCGGCGAAAAGGTCATGAGGCTCAGCGGCGATATATAGCGGAATATGATCGGATTCGGACGAAATGAAGAGATGAATCCCCAGACAACGGGAAACAGCGTCACGATCATACCGATGAACACGATGAGGTACCAGGTGAGGGTTAACCCGGTGCGTTTAACAGCTAATGCACTCGTCGGAACCACAGGTTAATCCTCCCGCCCAAGGAGTCGGAACTGTATCGCGACCACCACGAGCAGCGACGCGAGCAGGATCGTCACCATCGCCATGCTCCGTCCGAAGTCCCCGAACACAAATCCGCTTCGGTAGGCCTCGAACATCAGGACGTTAGTCGACTGTTGCGGACCTCCGCCGGTGATTATGTACATCGGATCGAACAGGACCCAGTTCACGCTCGTATCCACGACGAGAACGAAGAGCAGAATGCGCTTGATCAACGGGAGCGTAATCGACAGCGTCTGACGGAGATAGTTCGCTCCGTCGATCTGTGCCGATTCATACAGACTCCGTGGTATGTCGTTCAGTCCGGCAATAAGGAAGATCATCCAGAAGCTGACTCCTTTCCAGCTTGTGAGCAGAATAATGCTCCAGAGCGCCTGACTCGAGCTGATGAAGAACGGTTGAGGGCTCATCCCGAGCCACATGAGTATACTGTTGACGATGCCCTGGTCCGGATTCAGGAGTATCCGCCAGATTACGCTGGCCACCGATACCGACATTCCGACCGGTATTATGTAGATGCTGATGAACAGTCCCACACCCGGTTTCCTGGCGGTAAGCAGGAGGGCGAGCAGGAGCGCTATAAATATCTGAATCGGGTTCACGAACACGTTGAAAACCAGCGTTACCCGAAACGAATTCCGAAACACCGGATCCCGGAACAGATCGAGGTAGTTCTCCAACCCAACAAACTGCCGCGTTCGCTGACCGCCGCGGAATACCTCGGTGAAAAGGCTGTCGATGAGAGCGGTTCCGATCGGATAGAGCCGGAAGATGACGAGACCGAGAACAACCGGCAGGAGAAACAGAGCGGCGCTCTTGTGGTCCGACTTCAGTCGTAAGATCTGCATTGCGTACTACTCACCCCTCAACACGGTACAAGTGCGGACCGCACCGTCGCGCCGGGAATAGCATCCAGACGCCGCCGGCCGGCCCGCTAATTGACGTTCTGCCGATTAACCTACTGATACCGCCGCAGGGCGCGGTTGATTCTCGCTTCGGCATCGGAGAGAGCGGTTTCCACATCCACTCCGTTTCGAATGTCTTCTATGGCTTCATTCAAACCGCGTTCGAACTCGAAGAAGCCGGGCGTCGCCGCTCGCGGAACTGCAGTGTTCTCCGCCTCATACGCGGCGATTCGGTATGCAATGAGCGGCTGTTCGGCGAATTGCTCATCGGTCTGGATCTTCTCAAGAAGGTCGACATGCGCTGGGAACTGCCCGTGACCCTCCAGCCAGTACTCGGCGATATCGATGCTGGCGGTCATCCATCGAACGAAATCGGCCGCAGCATCGGGGTTCCGTGTGTGGCTCCAGATACCTACGTGCCAGCTTCCGGTCGGCGTAACCGGGACACCGTCTGCAAAATACGGATGCGGTGCGACCCCGTAGTTCAGGTCTTCGACATCCTGGAAGTTCGCTCTAATGTTCCACAAGCCGCCGACGAAGAATCCCGTTCGACCCGCGGCGAAAAGCTCGGGGGTTTCAGCCGGCGACGTACCTCTTCGAGCAATACCCCACTCACCGTAGAGATTCTGGTACCACTGAAACGCTTCGATCCAGCCGGGGTTCGTCAGATCGGCGAGACCGTCTTCTCCGATTCCATCGCCGCCGCCGAGACCTTCGGGGAGGGGCTGCAGCTGGTAGTAGCGGTTAACCTGATCGAACTGAAAGCCCGCGATGTCGTCACCGAGAGCGTCAACCTTTTGCGCCGCCTCGACAATCTGTTCCCAGGTCCAGCGATCTTCGATGTCGGCCGACGGGAACTCGACACCGGCACGCTCGAGGAGATCCCTGTTGTAGTACAACACCTGCGACGAGTTGTTCAGCGGTGCGCTGAAGAAACGCCCGTCGACCGAACCCGCGCCGATCGAAGCATCCGACCACAACTCCTCCATCTCACCTCTCGTGAAGTAGTCGTCGAGGGGCAGGATGAATCCTCGCTCGGCATAGTTCGCCGTGACCGGACCATCCACGAATATTACGTCGATGTCCCTGGCCTCCGCCTGCTGTCGGATCTCGATCGTTTCGAAGAGCTGGTCGAACGGATAGCCCTCCATTCCGATTTCGATTCCCCGGCTTTCGCCGTACTCAAGGATGAAGTCCTCGAGGACATCGACGGCCCAGTCGCCGATTACCATGTTAAGTTGGTCCTCTGCAACCTCCTCCGCTTCCCCGCGGGCAAATGCGATCGCCGGCAGCAGGAGCACCAGCGCAATAACCACAAACCATTTCGAACCAATGTGTGTTCGAGTCATACGAGCCTCCTATAACTGAGTCCAGAATGATGGGTTCGGTCTGGTGCGACAAGTACGATTCGTACTCTATAGGTACCTTCTTGCAATAGATAGTCGGTTCACAGGAAGTGGACGTACTCGGCAGCGATCTCGATCGCCTCTCGCCGCGATTCGGCACCGAGTGTCTCGTAGATGTTCGAAAGATAGTTTTTCACCGTCTGTTCGGCGAGGTGTACCCTCTCTCCGA
>SLAN01000283.1 GCA_007126865.1 Spirochaetales bacterium
CTTCTTTTTCATACCGCGGATACACGTGTTCGGCAGGTGCTCACTTCGTATCGGCGGCGATCAGCATTGTTGACGCGTCCAGGCGAAGATGCAGGTCTTCACCTCCCGGGAAGGTCTCGTGGTCCTTCACCAGTTTCAGGTGCACGAAGCGATCTTTCGATGGCGTCAGGGTAATGAGCAGGCTCACATCGTTGACAATATCCTGCAACATTCTCGGAACTCCCCGCTCGTCGACGTCCTTATCTTCGTGGAGGATCGTAGCACTCAGCCAGACGGTGACTCCGAGCTCCCGTGCGAAGTTGTGAAGCACGTCGAGGGTCGAGCTGTCGAGACGCGCTACATCGAGACCGTCGATGACAATCATGTCGGCTCGAAAGCCGCCCTGGGTAATCATCGCCCGCAGGCTGGACAGCACCTGATCCAGGTTCATGCCCTCATGATTAAAGTTCATGATTACGCGGTGCTTGATCAGCTCATCGTGGACGGTCATCGCGTCCTGAAGGTTCTGCCAACGGGCGATTTCCTTGAAGATGTCCTCGTACCAACTGATAATGTGGTCGGTCTTCCCTGCAAAGCTGACATGGATAACACCACGCCCCTGCAGAAGCGAGTCGGTCGCCATATGAACGAGGCACGCGGTCTTGCCGACACCCTTCCGAGAGGCGATAACTCCGATCGATCCCGGTACGAGTCCGCCGTGCGTCGATCGCTCCAGGATGCGCAGCGGACTCCTCTTCACAAGCTCTTCTTTCACCATTGCTCTCGGCTCTCCTTACACCTACCGAATCACTGACCGGCTTCCACCTTCCGGCGCTCTTCGATCGACGTCTTCAGCTCCTCGGCTATGCTCTGCGGAACCTTCCCGTACTTGAGAAACTCCATCGAGTACTCCGCCTTACCCTGTGTCAGCGAACGAAGCACCGTCGAATATCCGAACATCTCGGCGAGCGGCACCTCCGCCTCCACCACGGAGTACGCCGTTTCCTCCGACGATGCCAGAATGATGCCACGTCGCTGGTTGATCGTTGCGAATATGTTCCCCTGGTATTCCGTGGGGCCCTCAACTACCACCTTCATGATCGGCTCGAGGATCACCGGCTTTGCTTTCGGATACGCTTGTCGGAAGCATCCGATGGCCGCCTGTTGGAACGCCATATCCGAGCTGTCGACCGGATGGGTGCTTCCGTCGTTAATCACGACACGAACGCCGACGATCGGGTACCCGATCAGCGTACCCTTTTCCATGCACTGACGGAAGCCCTTGTCACAGCTCGGGATATACTCATTAGGGATAACGCCGCCTTTGATTTCGTCGACGAACTCGTAGTTTTTCTCCGGATCCTCGAGCGGCTCGATGTATCCGGCTATCCGTCCGAACTGTCCGGACCCACCGGTCTGTTTCTTGTGAGTGTAGTCGAACTCGGATCGCTGACTGATCGCTTCCCGATATGCGACTTGCGGCATTCCCGTTTCCACGTCCGCATTGTACTCACGTCGCATCCGCTCGATATACACATCGAGGTGCAGTTCGCCCATTCCCTGAATAATCGTCTCATTCGACTCTTTGTCGACATACATGCGGAACGTGGGGTCCTCTTTGCTGAACCGGTTCAGCGCCTTCCCCATATTCGTCTCCGACTTCCTGTCCTTCGCACGCACGGCAAGCGAGATGACCGGATTGGGAACGTACATGGAGGTCATCGAGTAATTGTATCCCGGTGCGCAGAAGGTGTCGCCACTCGCGCAGTCGATGCCGAAAAGTGCAACAATATCGCCGACCGGCGCCTCAGAGATGTCGTCCATCTTGTTCGCATGCATTCTGATGAGGCGTCCGACTTTGAACTTCTTCTGCGAGCGGACGTTGTACAGCTCGGTCCCTTTCTTGACCGTGCCCTGATAGATACGGATATAGGTAAGCTGGCCGTACTGAGTATCCTCGAGCTTGAACGCCAGGGCAACCGTCGGCAGATCTTCCCTGCTGACAAGCTCCACCGGAGCTTCGTTCTCGTCGAGATTCAGCGCGGTGTTGCTCACCTCGGTCGGATTCGGCAGGTAATTGACCACCGCATCGAGGATCGACTGTACGCCCTTGTTCTTGTAGGCTGATCCGAGAAAGACAGGGAGTATCTCGCGCTTCAGCACGCCGGCACGGAGAGCGTTCACAACCTGTTCTTCGCTGTGCGCACCCTCCAGATATGCTTCCGCAAGCTCATCGCTGAACATACTCGCGGCATCGACCAGCTGCTCGTGGTGCTCTTCGGCCTGCGCCTTGAGAGATTCCGGAATCTCTCGTTCGACGACCCGCTCGCCGAACTCACCCTCGTAGTAGAGCGCCTTCATCTTCACCAGATCGACGATTCCCTCGAACTTGTCCTCGAGTCCGATCGGCAGCTGCATCATAACCGAGTTATGACCGAGTTTCTCGGAGAGCTGCTTGCCGACACGGACCGGGTCGGCCCCGGTACGATCGCACTTGTTCACAAATGCAACGAACGGCACGCTGTAGCGGTTCAGCTGGCGGTCGACGGTGATTGTTTGACTCTGCACCCCGCCGACCGAATCCAGAACGAGGATCGCCCCGTCGAGGACCCGAAGGGCGCGCTCAACCTCGATCGTGAAATCGACGTGCCCCGGCGTATCGATAATGTTAATCGGGTGACCGTTCCAGGAGACATTCGTAGATGCGCTGGCGATCGTGATGCCGCGCTCGCGCTCGAGCTCCATCGAGTCCATGGTTGCGCCCACACCATCCTTTCCGCGGACCTCGTGAATGGCGTGTATCTTCGCCGAGTAGAATAGAATGCGCTCGGTCAGAGTTGTCTTCCCCGAGTCGATGTGCGCACTGATGCCGATATTCCGGCGTTTCTCTAACTGTGAACTCATATCACAATGACCTCTTTTCGGAAGCGAACGAACAATTCAATGTTGTTACGGGAGATATCGTGTCGCGTAGTAGTAACGGTGTATATTACTGATGCGTCTCTGGAGATTCAATACCCGCGACAATCCGGAAGTTTGTCGGACTCCGGGTAGACGCTATACCGTCGGGCACCGGAGAATCAAGCCCCATGGCAAATTCAGGGATCCTCGTAGGGACAAGCGGGTTCTCGTTCTCCGACTGGAAAGGAGTGGTGTATCCCGAGAGTCTGCCGAGCTCCGAGTGGCTTTCGTGGTATGCGGCGCGACTCCGATTTGTGGAGCTCAACGTCACATTCTATCGAATGCCGGACGAGCGCTTCTTGCAACGCGTGCTCGAGCGCGTCCCGGCCGGATTCCGATTCGCGATTAAGGCGAACCGCTCGCTCACGCACGAAATAGCAACCGACTGGCACGGCGCACTGGAATCGTTCCGTAGTGCAATCAAACCGATAATGACCGCGGGGCGGCTCGAGGCCACGCTGTTCCAGTTTCCGTACCGCTTCCACTATACCGAATCGAACCGCCGCTATCTCGCCGCGCTTTGCGAGGCAGCGGCGGACCTCACTCCCGCGATCGAGTTCCGCCATGCCGAATGGTTCCGTGATTCGGTATACGACGGTTTGCGCCGTCGCGAAGCGACGCTCGTATGGCCGGACCTGCCTCGCCTTCGGAATCTGCCACACCTCCGTCCGATCGTCACTACACCTCGCGGCTATCTCCGGCTGCACGGGCGCAATTCGCAGACATGGTGGAACGGAACGAACGAAAGCCGCTACCACTATCGATACAGCGAGGAGGAGCTGCAACAGCTCAACCGACAGATTGCAGCGGTACTTCCCGAGTTGGAGACGCTCGTTGTTGCCTTCAATAACCACTTCGAAGGCAACGCGTTCTTCAACGCCCTTGCGTTCGATGCGATTCTTCGCGGTCGGTCGCGTCCGTTGTAGGAGAGCTCACTCGCCCACGCGACGGTTCGCACTTTCTTGCGCGCTCGGCCACGCTCCTATATAAAGGGGCCTACGGTATACAGCCGTTCAATTTTCTCACAGGGGGAGTAGTATGGAGAGCTATTTCGGACTCTCACGGCTCGGTACGAACACGAAGACCGAGATCCGTGCAGGGGTCGCAACGTTTCTAACCATGGCGTACATCATCGTGGTGAATCCGATCATCCTTTCGGGGGCCGGAATGCCGATCGAAGGGGTCGTGTTTGCCACCATCATGGTCAGCGCCATCAGTTCCATTCTCATGGGTCTGGCGGCGAATCTGCCGTTCGCGCTGGCACCCGGCATGGGGATCAACGCCTTCTTCACGTACAACATCGTGCTCGGAATGGGGGTGGACTGGACGACCGCGCTCGGAGCGGTCCTGATTTCCGGTATCGTCTTTATCGTCCTTTCGATCCTGAAGGTGCGAGAGCTGATCGTCCAGGCGATTCCGAGAAGCCTGCGCTACGCAGTTGCCTCCGGTATCGGGCTCTTTCTCGCGTTTATCGGATTCCAGTGGGCCGGTTTTATAGTCGAAAACCCGGCTACGCTCGTTTCATTCGGAGGAATCAGCGTCGAGGTGATTCTGTTCGCCGCGGGTCTATTTGTGACCAGCTGGATGGTTATCCGCCGGATACCGGGCGCGCTCATCCTCGGCATCGTCGGAACGAGCGTCGCAACGGTGATCGTCAGCCTGATTATCCAGGCGACCGGCGGGGAGGCGCTCGTGGAAATCCCCGAAACGCTATTTGCCATGCCGAGTCTCGCCGTTTTCGGCCAGGTTGACCTGGTGGGCGCGCTCACCGTCGGTATGATCCTCCCCATCTTCACGCTCCTCTTTACCGACCTCTTCGACAGTATTTCCACCTTTGTCGGTATCTCGGAGGTCGGTGGATTCGTCGAGGAGAAGACCGGCCAGCCGCGCAATGTCGGCAAGGCGCTCATGGTCGACGCCGTGTCCACCACTATCTCGGGGATTTTCGGCACCTCCAGCGGAACCACGTACATCGAAAGTGCCGCCGGCGTTGAGGAGGGTGGACGCAGCGGGCTTACGGCGGTCGTCGCGGGCCTCCTTTTTCTGCCGTTTCTCTTTCTCAGCCCGCTCATCCAGTTCGTTCCGCAGGTAGCCGTCGCGCCGGTCATCGTACTCGTCGGTGTGTTCATGATTAAGCCGGTGCTCAGCATCGACTGGACGAACTTCGAGGAGAGCGTTCCCGCATTCCTGGCGCTCGTGCTTATTCCGCTGACTTATAACATCACCCAGGGAATTGTCTGGGGATTCCTGAGCTACACGATTATTAAGGTGCTCGTAGGGAAAGGACGCGAGGTTTCGATAACGCTGTGGATCGTGAACATATTCGCAATCGCGGCGCTTATCTACGGCGCGTAACCGGCCCCGACCGGACCGGGAGAGAGCATGCACACCCGGGCGAGCGCTTTCAGGCGAGATCCTCGGGTAAGCGCCATGTCGGTGCGCC
>SLAN01000077.1 GCA_007126865.1 Spirochaetales bacterium
CGCGGGCTCAAAGCTGCCAACCGGCGTCAGATAGGAGACATGAATGGAATCCCGAAAGCGAATACTCACCGGCGATCGCCCCACCGGAAAGCTGCACCTCGGTCACTATGTCGGTTCCATCCGGAATCGTGTGAAGCTCCAGAAGGAGTACGACTGTTTTATCATCATAGCCGACCTTCACACTCTCACGACGCAGCCGGAGAAAGAAAACGTGGAGCAGATCTCCGCGAACGCGCGTGAGATGGTGCTCGACTACCTCGCATGCGGAATCGATCCTTCGATATCGAGCGTATACCTTCAGAGCGCGGTGCCGGAAGTATACGAGCTGAATCTGCTCTTTGAAATGCTTGTGACTGTCCCACGTTTACAGCGAATGCCGAGTCTCAAGGAAATGGCTCAGAACGCGCACTTGAACGAGATGCCGTTCGGGCTGTTGGGATACCCGGTTCTGCAGAGTGCGGATATCCTTATGCCGAGAGCGCACCTGGTGCCGGTAGGTAAGGATAACGAGTCGCACGTCGAGTTAACCCGCGAGATCGCCCGGCGATTCAACTATCTGTACGGCGATACCTTTCCCATTCCCGAGAGCCTCGTCCAGGGTGGGACGCTCGTCGGAACCGACGGCTCGGCGAAAATGAGCAAGAGCCTCGGAAATGCGATTCTCCTGTCGGATGACGCCAACACCGTGCAGAAGAAGGTGTACGGTATGTACACCGATCCGAATCGTATCCGTGCCGATATTCCGGGTACCGTCGAGGGCAATCCCGTGTTCACGTATCACGACATGTTCAACCCGAATACTCGAGAGGTCGACGATCTCAAGGAGCGTTACAGGGCCGGAAAGGTCGGTGATGTGGAGGTCAAAGATAAGCTCTCCGCGGCGCTCAATGCGTTCCTCGATCCGATACGGGAGCGCAGAGAGCGTATTGCCGAGGATTCCGGATACGTCGATCAGGTGATATACGAGGGGACCGCCGTAGCACGCGAAGAAGCACGGAAAACGCTGATCGAAGCACGTAAGGCCATGGGGTTAGCCGGTATCTGGAATCGGATTTCGCGTAAAGCCGAGAAGCGGCGCAAGAAACAGGATACGGTGACGCCGTCACCGGCGAAGGAAAGCGCTTCGCAGTGAGCAGAGAGCTCGATCCGGATCGGCTCGAACGGTTTCGGTTGCTCGTATACGACTACTACCGGCAATCCGGAAGACACGACCTCGAGTGGCGTAACACCCGCGACCCGTATCGGGTGTTGGTCAGCGAATTCATGTTGCAACAGACACAGGTCGTTCGTGTCCGGAAGAAGTATCGCGAGTTTCTCTCACTATTCCCGTCGATTTCGGAGCTGGCCCGCGCCGGCCTGCGCGATGTACTCGGTGCGTGGAGCGGTCTCGGTTACAATCGCCGGGCACGCTTTCTCCACGAGCTCGCACGTCGAGTTCGTGACGAGCGCGATGGCGAGCTGCCTGAGGATCGAGAGGAGTTGCGGTCGCTTCCGGGAGTCGGCGCCTACACAGCGTCGGCAGTTGCGTGCTTCGCGTTCGACGAACCGGTGCCTTTGCTGGAAACGAACATTCGCCGTGCTCTGATTTACTCCTTTTTCGCTGAACCGGACCGGGATTCGTCCGAGCTTTTCGCCGCCGAGGTGCCCGGGACGGACTCGACCGAACCGCGGATCGAGCCGAGGTCGGTCAATGCGCCCGTGCATGACCGCGACATAATCGCCGTGGCGGACGCGGTCCTCGATCGTGAAAGGCCTCGCGAGTGGAATTACGCGCTCATGGATTACGGCGAGCTGATAGGTCGTCGAGTACCCAATCCGAATCGCGCAAGCGCGCACTACACTCGCCAGAGCCGGTTCGAGGGCTCCCTTCGCCAGGCACGCGGAGCGGCGATCCGGGTGCTGACAACCGTCGAAGCTGCCGATGCGGACACCATCGCCGCGCAGTACGCTCTTCCCCTCTCGCGCATCGAATCGGCGTTGAATGAGTTATCGAACGAGGGCCTTGTTGCCAGAGACGGAACCGGGCAGTGGAGGATCGGCTGACTATCGAGCAGCCGCACCCCGCCGGCCGCCGAACGGCTCCTTGCCTGCCAACACGCTGCGTGGCAGTCATAATTCACTCAAGCGCCGTGCGGATCATTGAGCGAAACCAGGAGTGAAGCGATTCGAGAACGGCCTCGCTCTTCGGCGGATCGCGTGGTATTCCGCGAACGTCCGAGATTACGCGGAACAGCGGTTCGGTCCGCGAGCCACGCATCCAGGTGAATGCGAACGGTTTTCGATTTTCGTCGTAGAACCATACGGCAAAACCGCCGGTTCCGTCGCCTTCCGGATCGCGCTCGCCAGCACCGATCCGGCATGTGGTTCCCTCGAAATTGCGAATTTCCCAGTGAGATGCCGCCCCAACCGGTTCGAGTAATCGAATCGCAGCATCGACCGTGCTTGGAAGAAGGTGTTCCATGCGGCTTTTCAGATCGGCGTGAGCGATTGCTCCGACCTCGATTTTCGCTTCCGGTGCGGTGACCGGTGTGGTGTGCCACACGGGTAACAGGGAATAGAGTGTGTCGAAAAGCTCCGCCGGTGTCGGGATATCGGCTGGAGCGTGATTCGGGCCGTTCGATGAGCCGTCGCGGGGGCGGTCATCCGTGCCTTCCGGGGAGCGGTTTCGACCGCTACTATCAACACCTTGCGAGAACCGGCCCCGGGTGCCATTGTCGCCCGTGTGGGCATTTATCGTCCGGAGCGCCGACAGTGCGTAAGATAGCGGCGCGATTTCGGCGTCGGGCTTCATGGCGAACAGACGGAGCATAGACACGACCGTCGACAGCGGGTCGCGAATCGTACCGGGGAATGTAATGTTGCCGCCGTTCGAGCCCTCGCCGAGGATCGGCACGAACCATCCTTCATTGCGGAGCTCTTGCGCCTTAGTGACAACGTTCGCTTCACCGACCTCCGCACGAAACGGGGTAGCGCCGAATACGTCAGCAATCTCCTCCACCCGCAGCGACGTCGGCCCGTTCGCCACGATTGCCACCGAATTCCCGGAGAGCGAGCCTCCCGCCGCGAGCCACGAAAGCTCCGCGAGTACCGCGAGACAGAAGACGTCCTGACTCGCGAGCGTACGCACGGACGGTTTCGAAGGGAACACGAGATTCCCGCGGTCTCCGTCGTTATCCGGTACGTAACCGAGGGAGACCGGTGCGCCGTTGCGAAGAAGCTCCCGTATGCGATCGCGGCAGCGGTCGAGTCCGGGGCCTTCCGGTTCGATGACATGCGATATGCGTCCCGGTACGGCATCGATCGAATCGAGCTCTGCTCCGAGACCTGCAAGGACTTCGGCATCGACACCCGTGCTTCTGGCACTGCCGTTCATATCGGCCACCACCACGGTCTCCGTGAAGAAAGGACGCAAATCCTCCCATCGCCGGCCCCGGCCGGCTCGTGCGGTGACCAGCGAAAAATACGCCTCCTTCGCGCGCTTACGATTGGCAGGCTGTTCGGCCGTCGTTCTTTCTACGTCGGGAGGCGGGGAGTGCACGACCAGTCGTCGAAGACTCTCACCGACTTCCCGCTGTGTCACTATCGCTTCGAAGATTTCCGACAGCTCCCGGGCGTCGTCCGCTCCGAGAACGCTGCCGTCCCGATCCCCCCACTTCGCACCGTTATAGCCCGGCGGGTTGTGGCTGGCGGTAATGTAGCAGACACCCGCCACGCCGGATTCCGTCGACGCGAAGGCAACCGTCTCGGGACTCGAGGAGACGCCGAGAAAGACGACCGGCAGCTCGAGCGAGAGAAACACGCGTACCATGACGTCGGCGAGGACCGGTCCGGTCGGACGACCGTCACACCCCACAATGATCGTTCCGGTACGCTCGCGTTCGCGGAGGAATCGGGCGAACGCGAGCGCCATCGCGGCGCCGACATAGCGCTTCGGCGGTGTGATACCGGTCGATAGCGAGCTCTCCGAATCGCCGAATACACCACGCCATCCCGAGATGCTCCGGATCATCGACGACGCTTCATCGCGGATTTCGGAATCATAGACGCGCTGATGCTCGGCGATAGGAGCCCGGGACGGCAGTAGCGTTACGATACCGTCGATGGCGACGCCCGCCGGACCGACATCACCCTGCGGCTCTCGTGCGCTTAAGCTCATTCGTCAAACCGTCCCGGCTTCAGAAGTGGTAGCCGAACCCTATCGCAAACGGCGTAATCCGGTCGCCGGTAACCAGAGGCTCGTCGAGTGCCGCCTGTGTGTAGAATACGAGAGTTACCGCATCGAACAGACTGATCGAGATGCCGCCACCGGCCCCGTATGCCGTGCCGATTACATCGGCTCCTGACTCGTAATCGTCGAACCCGCGGTACGTTCCCGCGTCGAAGTAGGTAACTAATCCGGGAAGCACATCGGGGCGAGCGATCGCCGGTAGGATCGCCCGCAACTCGACCGAGCCTGCCAGCTTGAACTGAGCGTCGTAGCGACCTGCCTCGTAGCCGCGGATGCTCCCACCGAGTCCGTGTCGGTCGAAAAGCGGACCGACAATCGAACGTCGAGCCGAAAGCGGTACGCGCTCACCCCACGCGTAATCGGCTGCCGCGTATGCACCCGCGTATAGCGCAAAACGATTGAGCTCCTCGCCGTCTTCCTGCGAAATCCTCGGCAGTGCTTCGTACAGGGGAACGAAACCGCGCAATTGCGTACCGACGCGGGCGAAATCCGCTTCGCCGACGACACGATTGGCGAGAAAACCGGGGCCCCATTCAAGGGTTACGTGGCCGTCCCATCCGCGCCTCGCGCCGCTGATCTCCGATCGGAGTATATTACCGACTTCCACTCCCACGCGGACGGTATTCAGCCACTGTCCGTCGCGTTCGGCGAGCGGTATCTCGCTGTCGAAAAGAAGTCGCGGTTCATCATCATCAACATGCCACTCCCGTATTCCGACATACCGCAGGAAGATCTCGAGGAACGGTTTATCCGGTACTCCGGACACGATAACGCTCTGCCGGAGGCCGGTGTTCCACCAGATCATGCGCCGGGAGAAATACGGTGCCTTCCCGGGGTCGAATCCTTCGAGATTGCCCGAATAGAGTGAGCCATCCGGGGTGCGAAAATACCCGGAAGTACTGATTGCCGCAGCGGCGCCGATCTCCGCGGTAGTCGGAAGCCGCTCGTCGCCGAACCGGTATCCCAGCTGTGCCCCGGCCCCCCATATCAAGGGGAACGGATCGACGCTCACTTCGGCGAGAATTGATGCGGGTGCACAGATGCCGAACACGATAAGTGCTGTAATCCCGACGATACGTCTCTTCATGGCTGTGGGCGCTCATAGTAGTCCGGCGA
>SLAN01000104.1 GCA_007126865.1 Spirochaetales bacterium
TCTACTACCTGCTCTGCCGGCAGGGGGATCTCGGACGGAAGATCGCCGAAAGCATAGTGGCGGTCTCAGCGGCCAAGCTGAGCGAAGAGAACCGTTTCGTACTCGCCTTTACCCAGGCGTACACGAGAATCACTATCTATCCCTCTCGTGCTCTCGGCGCTATAGACGACCCCGAGGTCTACGAAAAGGAGCGGAAGCGCGGCCGTGAAATTAACATGTCGGCGCTTCGCGAGATGATTCGCCGCAAGAAACACGGTTACATCATCCTCGTCTTTCCCACCGGAACCCGCTATCGTGCGGACAAACCCGACAGCGCCCGCGGCCTTCCGGAGATCGACAGCTATCTGAAGCAGTTCGACCATATCTGCCCGATCGGGATCGGGGGTAATCTCCTGCTGGTGAATCCGTCCGGCGACATGAGCGAGGACTGGCCGAATGAAGATATCATGGTGTACAAGGCCGGTGAGCTGATTAAACCGCGCGATTTCCGCCTCATGTGCCGCGCCGAATGCCCCGGCGACTACGATCCGAAACAGTACACCGTCGACCGCCTCATGGACCGCCTCGCGGAGTTGCATGGCGAGGTCGAAGCGGTTCGCGAAGAGCTCGGCGCCTGACCGCCGGCAGACACCGCACCCGCCCCGACTATCTGCCGGGCGCGAAGAAACGAGCGGCGGCGTCACACGATCCCGGTCCATGCGCCGCCGGAGTTCCCATCAATCCTCGAAATAGCTGCGCTCGGTCCACCGTTCGATATTCACCCGATAGCGCCGGCTGATCTCCTCTCCGTCCCACGCCTCGAGCAGGGGGCGCAGCGCACCGGCGTTGCCGGGCAGCTCGATGTGAACCACGGGAACTTCCTCCTCATCGAGGACGGCGAAGATACGACTGAGCAGTTCCCGCGCGAGACCGAGACCGCGAAACTCCGGTTCGACGTACAGCACGTTCACGACCGCCACCGGCCTGACACCGTCGCGATGCACCGCGCCGCACACCGTCGCAACCCGTTCACCGTCGGGCGTCGAAGCGGCGATGGTGTGAAACTCCGAGGTGTCGGAGACCTGCTCGAGTCGCTCCATGAGCTCACGCTCGGCGTCGCCGGAGAGGTGCTCGAGCGCCTCCTCGCGCGCGTCGTGGGCGTACTCGCGCACTTCATCGGCCGAAAGCGCATCGCGCTCGAAGGTGAAGTCGGCGAGAATCAGATTGTCGGTTTCGGTTTCCAGATCCATGGGGATGCGGTCCAGTCCCCATCGCTCGCGCAACGTGTTGTACCACTCGTAAACCTCGCGGCGCATCTCACGTTCCTTGTGGCGGAACCACAGCCGCTCGACCTCCGGATGCTCTTTCAGCGTGTCCTTGAAGCTGCGGAACACCCCTTTTCCGGAGGCGAGTATCGCCCGTAACTCCTCACGGACGATCGGATTGCGCAGATCGACCACGAAGCGCTCCATGAGATTGTATCCGTCCACACTGCGCCACCGCGGGATGTACTCGTACTCGCGTTCGGGGTCGGCCTCCTCCTCCTTCGTTACGTGGCCGCTCTCCAGGTCGACGACGAAATCGTGTTCCTGGTTCTCCATTCCGAAGATGATTTGATCGATGATTTCCGGTGTCAGTTCGAACGCCATGATCGATATCCTTCCAGTCGTGCCTCAACGTGCGACCGAACCGAACCGACGGACACCTTCTCGGTCTCGCCGTTCCTGCGATCGAAGAGCTCCACCGTGCCGTCGGATGCGGTAGCCACCGAGACGATTATGCGAAACGGTATTCCCAGCAGGAGGAAATCCTTGAACTTCGTCCCGATCGACTCGTGACGATCGTCATAGAGCGCCTCATCGCCGAAATCCAGGGCGATACCTTCGGCGGCATCCTTCACAGCGAAGCTCTTTCCGATACTCATAATGTACACATGGAACGGGGCAACCGACACGGGCCAGATGATACCGTCGTCGTCGTGGTGGGCATCCACGATCGCGGCGATCAGACGCCCCATACCGATCCCGTAGCTGCCCATGTACGGATAGATGGGTCGTCCGTGCTCGTCGTTGACGACCAGCTCCATCGCCTCGCTGTACACGGTGCCGAGGCGGAAGATGTTGCCCAGCTCGATCGCCCGCCGCTCCACCAGCGGCCCGCCGCAGTGCACGCATTCGGCGTCCGGGTCGGCGCGGGCAATATCGCCGACCGCATCGGCATCGAAGTCGCGCCCGAAGTTCACATCGACGTAGTGCGCGCCGTCGACGTTCGCGCCGTAGACGAGATTCGATGTATCCGCCGCGAGGCGGTCCACTACGACGACCGCCTCGCCGTTGAGATTGAGCGGACTCACGAAACCGGGACACAGCCCCCGTTCGGTCAGCTCCTCCGGACGAGCGCGGCGCAGCATTGAGGTCCCGATAACGCGCGCGAGCTTCTCCACCGAAACGTCGAAATCGGCTCGGACGACGGCCATAATCAGATCGCCGCCGCTGGAGAACACCATCGTCTTCGCCAGGGCACTGCGCGGCAGCTCGAGGCGCTCGGCGAGACGTGCCATATTGTCACACCCCGGCGTGTGGATCTTCTTCATCTCGCGCGGCCGGCCCGACCGCGTCAGGCGCGTGTTGTTCACACCGACGGCGACTTCGCGGTTCGCGGCGTAGCCGCACTTGTCGCAGACGATGACGTAGTCGTCGCCGACACTCGACGGAGCGAGAAACTCGAACGACTTCTCGCCTCCCATGTAGCCCACGCCGGCCTCGGCGGCGATTACGTCCAACCCGCACACTGCGAAGATCCGCTGGTAGGCGCGGAATACCTTGGGAAAGAAGTTGTTCAGGTCGCTGAACGAGCGGTGGAAGGAATAGCCGTCTTTCATAATGAACTCGCGGCTTCTGATCAGCCCGTTACGCGTGCGCTCCTCGTTGCGGTACTTCTCCTGGAACTGGTACAGGAACACCGGCAGGTCGCGATAGCTGTGCATACCGGTGCGCACCATCTCCACCATCGCCTCCTCGTGGGTGGTAGCGAGGACGAGATCGCGCCCGAGCCGGTCCTTGAACGTGACCATGTCGCTGTCTACAAGATGGTGTCGACCGCTTCGCTGCCAGATTTCGATCGGATTGACGACGGGAGCCAGCGCCTCCTGCCCGCCGAGGGCGTTCATCTCCGCGCGGATTATCGCTTCGAGGCGGTGAAGCACGCGGACGCCGAGCGGCGGAAACGAGAAGAGTCCGCGTCCGAGGTTGCGAATGAACCCACCTCGATAGAGAAGGCGATACCCCGGTGAGGTGACGCCTTTCGGCACCGCGCGTAAGGTTTTCGGAAAAAGCCGGCTGTAGCGCACATAATCAGTATGGAGCCATCGTCGCTGCCGTCAAGTGCCGTTGCGCGCGGTGTGCGGCCCGCGGTGGTGCCGGTAGTTGCACGAGCGTACGCCGGGTGCCTATACTCGCGGGCAGGAAACCATCTTCACAACAGGAGCACTGTATGAGCTTTATAGAGAGCGTAGAGGCGCGCGAGATACTCGATTCGCGCGGAAATCCGACCATAGAGGTCGATGTTCTGCTCGAGGACGGCTCGCTCGGACGGGCGGCGGTACCTTCCGGGGCCTCGACCGGTGAGCACGAGGCGGTCGAGCTTCGCGACGGAGACAAGAAGCGATATATGGGCAAGGGCGTGCTCAAGGCGGTCGACAACGTGAACTCGACGATCAGCCCGGAGCTCGAAGGCATGGATGCCCTCGACCAGGTCGGCATCGACCGGATGATGATCGATCTCGACGGAACCGACAACAAGAAGAAACTCGGCGCAAACGCGCTCCTCGGCGTCAGCATGGCGGTCGCGCGGGCGGCAGCGATCTACCAGGACATTCCCCTGTTCCGCTATCTCGGCAGCTTTCACGCGAGCACCTTACCGGTGCCGATGGCGAACATCATCAACGGCGGCTCACACGCCGACAACTCGGTCGACTTCCAGGAGTTCATGGTCATGCCGGTCGGCGCGGAGAGCTACCACCGCGGCCTGCAGATGATCACCGAGGTCTTCCACACGCTCAAAGGCGTGCTCAAGGAGGCCGGCTATTCGACGAGTGTCGGTGACGAGGGCGGCTTCGCGCCGAACCTGAAGAGCAACGAAGAGGCGGTCGAAGTCATCCTCCAGAGCATCGAGAAGGCCGGTTACAAGCCGGGCGACGACGTCTATATCGCCCTCGACCCGGCCTCGAGCGAGTTCTACGACGCGGACAAGAAGAGATACGTCTTCAAGAAGAGCGACGGGCGAGAGCTTTCGAGCGAAGAGATGGCCGACTACTGGGCCGACTGGGCCTCGCGCTATCCGATTGTCTCCATCGAGGACGGCATGGACGAGAACGACTGGGACGGCTGGAAGGCGCTCACCGGCAAGATCGGTGACAGGGTACAGCTGGTCGGAGACGATCTGTTCGTGACCAACACGAAGCGTTTGTCGCGCGGCATCGAGGAGGGCATCGGCAACTCGATTCTGGTTAAGGTCAACCAGATCGGCACCCTGACCGAGACCTTCGAGGCGGTCGAGATGGCCAAGAAGGGCGGCTACACCGCGATCGTCAGCCACCGCAGCGGCGAAACCGAGGACAGCTTCATAGCCGACCTGGTCGTAGCGCTGGAAACCGGTCAGATCAAGACCGGGAGCCTCAGCCGCAGCGACCGGCTGGCGAAATACAACCAGCTTCTGCGAATCGAGGAGATGCTCGGCGCGGCGGCAACGTATCCGGGCGCAGAAGCCTTCTACTCGATCGCGAAGCTCGGCGGCTGAGCGGTCGAGCTCCGCCGGCGGCTCGACGCGTCCGCGCCGTCGGCTATCGTACCGTAAATTCCCGGCGCCCCTCGGGGGCGCCTTTTTTTATGTCGACGTCGGTGACGCGAGCTCCGGGAGGGCCGGACTTCACGTAGTCGAGAAAAGCCTTGATATCGTCGGGGTCGCCTTCGCAGTGTAGCGACACGGTGCCGTCGGGTTCGTTGCGAACCCAGCCGGCAACGCCGAGGTGCTGTGCTCGTCGCATAACCGAGTAACGAAACCCGACACCCTGCACGCGACCGTGCACGCGGACGCCGTAGCACACGCGTTCACTTGCCATCCTCGATCGCCTCGGAAATCATCTTATCGAGATCGCCGTAATCGAACGGTTTGTAGAGCACCTCGAACGGAATCGGAAACTCCGGCCGAAGGAAGCCGCTGGTAATAATGATGTGCTTATCCGGACAGTACTTCTGGAGAAAACGGATCCAGTAGTCGCCGCCGAGTACGTCCATGCGATAGTCGGTGATGATCACCTGCACATCGCGGTCGAGCATCTGCTTGATCGCGCCGACA
>SLAN01000164.1 GCA_007126865.1 Spirochaetales bacterium
GTTCGAGCGCACCGATGGCGTCCCAGAGGATGCGGTTGTGTCGCGACTCCTCCGCGTTACTCAGAAAGCTTACCGCGCCCCACGCTTGTGCGTAGAAGGTTTCGAGACGGGAAGCGGCATCCTCCGCCGAAAGGGTCACGAACTCGCCCGGTGCGAACAACTCCTCGATCCGCTCATCGAGGAGATTCCGTAACGGTTCGATCCAGGCGGTGTTCTTCCGGAACTCCGCCTCGCCTCGCTCACGGTCGAATCGCGATTCCTCGAAATACACGGCGAATCCCTCTCGCAGCCAGAGCGGTGGATTGGGAATAAAGGCACGGATGAACTGGACGACGCTCTGGTGGACCAACGATGCGCGGTAGGTCTCTTCATCATCCATAGCATATCCGACAAGCTCGCTCCGGGCTGCGTCGGTGTAATGGAGATACACGAACTCGCCTCGGGAAATGTCGATCCGGTCGGCGAGATATGCATCGAACTCGTCGCGTTGCTCGAATATGCGAACCCGCAGCTCGGAAGGCAGCTGGTCGGTTTCGAAGCGGAAGTAATCGTTGTAGAGCGTGGAAAGCGCCTCGAGTTTCGTGACGGTCGCTTCCGCATGCTCGCTCGATATCTGCGAATAGACCTCGTAGATATCGCCGGTCTCCACATGGAACTCCGAGCCGTAGCCTGTTGCAACGACAACCGAAAACAGAACCAGCCCAACACTCCGCGAGAACCATCTGCGTGAAATCGTCATAGGCGCGAAAACCTCCACCGACTTGAAAGCGTAGTGTGCGGGCATCGGGCTGTCAAATTGTGCGGTAGCGCAGCCTGGCGACGCAGTCGCTACAATCGTGCGGTACAGCGACGTTCCGACGCAGTCGCAACAATCGTGCGGTACAGCGACGTTCCGACGCAGCCGCTGGAACCCGTACGGTACCTCGGCCTCCCGACACACTTCCCATCAACCCTTCTATTCGGGCACCCTTGCCTGACCGTCGCGAGCGCCGCGCCGGCTTCGACTCCGACGCTCGTCGCCCGACTTCTTATCCGGTTTGGTTTGCTCGCGCTGTTTCTCACCCTGTTCGGGGGAGCGTTCACGGCTCGGCGGTTCCCGATAGTGACCGTCGCCGGAATCGGACGTTCCCCGACGCTCGTTGCGCTTCTGTTCGCTGCGGCGGTTTGTCACTTTATCCCGGTGCCTGCGCTGCCGCTCGCTGATACTGTCGATGACGATATTCATCTCCTCGATGATCACACCGGTGTATCGCTCGATGCTGTCGACGATGTAGCTTTGGAGCTCGTGGACGGGACTGACCATCTCTTCTCCGAACGGGACATCGAGTACGAGTTTCAGGCGGTATCCGCCCGGTTCGTTTCTCACCTGAACCTTGCGCACTTCCGCCTGAATGCCGAACTCGTCGACACAGTGCAGAATCATCTGTCCGAGCGCCGCCTCGGAGATCGAAACACTTCCCTTCCTGCTGAATTCGGGGCGAACGACCGATTTCTCGTATACCTTCTGGCGGCGCAGGAGCCCGACCCCGCGGCGGAGGAACACCTTTAACGATTCGGTAACGAAGCCGGAGTGGTTGCGCTTGACTTCGATAGAGGGTACCGGGATCACGTGCCGCCCCTGAGACTGTCGCATGTGAATCGCGCTGGCTATTTCATCTGCGGTCGCGATCTCTTCGATCGAGATTGTCTTGATCGGCTGCGGGAGATTGAGCGTCTTCACGATCCGTGAAACCATCTTCTCACTGGTTCCGATAATCAGGATTCGCTTGAAGTGCTCGCGCTCGAGTGCCGCGAGCACCTCGCGACGGTGCTCCTTGTCGGAGAACAGTGCGGTCTTCACCGCGGTGAGATAGTTGTTCTCGCGTTTCGCCGACCGACCGGCGAGAATTCTCTGTCCGCGGATAAGCAGCCCGTCGTCGATCGTGAGATCAATTCCGTGCTTCTCGGCGACGAGGCGGGCTCGAAAGCTCTTGCCCGTGCCGCTCTTGCCCACGAGCGCGAAAACGCGGATGCCCCGGAATCGGAACTGAAGGTTGCGAAACATTCTCATAGGACGCACTCAGTATACCACTTACGCCGATGGAGGACACGCCTTTGCGAGGCGTCGGCGCCATCGATACATATCCGGCGCTGCGGACGCCGCCAACTGCGCGAGTTGAGCCGGCTCAGACCGTCTCGATTGCCCGGTTAACCGATTCGAGAATCCGCTCCGGCGAGATCGGCCCGAATCGCCGCTCGAGCCGCTCGAGCACCGATGCCGGAGGATCGGCATACACATACCGAAAACCGAGCGTTTCGTCGTCTACCGGCAGAATGAATACCATAGCGTGGAGAATATACCCTTCGCGCTCCGGTCGCCCGCCATATTTGCGATCTCCGAGCAGTGGGGAATCGTGGATCGCCGCCTGAGCCCGGATCTGGTGCGTTCTGCCGGTACGGATAGTACACAGGGCGAGTGTGGCGTCGTCGTTCCAGAGAATCGGACAGACTCCCGTGACCGCCGCCTGCCCCGCTTCGTGCCTCCGGTTTGATGAGCTGCGGTTTGATCTGTCTCGGGCCGGTGACCTGGAAGCCCGGTGGCTCCGTCGCGTTCGCGTGTTGCGCCGGAGCCGGTCTTCCCATACGACGGGGGTGCGTAACGCTCCGTCGAGAACCGCCATGTACACCTTACGAGCCGAATCGTTACGCAGATATTCCCCGAGTCGCCGTGCCCCCACGGCAGATTTGCCGAAAAACACGATCCCGGTCGTGTTTCGATCGATGCGGTGGATCGGCCCGGGACGAAACGAAAGCGAGTGCGGCAGCGAGTCGCCGAGATAGCTGCGAACCTGTTGGTCGAGGCCATCGGGAGCGTGAACCGTTACTCCTCGCGGTTTGTTGATTCCGAGCAGGTGCTCGTTCTCGAAGATCACCGAGTGCCGGAGCTCATCGCCGAGCGGGGACACCGGCGTATGGTGACCGTTGGTGCCGCGGCGATCCTGAGACCCGAGAAGTGACTCGTCGATCTGAAGCTCATCTCCATCGACGATTCGATATCCGCCGGCGACTTTGCGTCCGTTCACGCGCACCCGGCCCTTGCGGATAACCGCAAAAATATGACCGAGGGGAGTTTCAGGAAGCACTCGTCGAAGCACGCGGTCAAGCCGGCGACCGTGATCGTCCTCGCCGGGGGTGACCTTGCGATACGCCAGTCCCACGAGGAGCTACGGTAGAGCGGAGCGTTCACTCGCGTCAATAGCGGAAAGGCGGCTCCTCCAGGCGACATATCTATCGAGTCTTGACACCGGTTCGCAGCGTGGACAAACTTGCAGGGCTGCAACTATCAGAAGGGAGTTCGTGTGCGATCGTTGTATCAGCTTCTCTCACATCCGGTTTTTCTGAGCGCTGCGATCAGCTGGCTGATCGCGCAGCTGATCAAGACAACGATTGCGGCCATTCGCCAGCAGACACGCGATTCGAGCGACCTCGTCAGTACCATATTCTGGAAGACCGGTGGCATGCCCTCCAGTCACTGTTCGATGATGACCGGGATTGCGACATCGATCGGGTTCACCGAAGGCGTAACGACACCGGTGTTCATGCTCTCGTTTTTTTTCGCACTGGTGGTCGTGCGCGATGCACTCGGCGTTCGTCGCGTCGCCGGTGAGCTCGCGCAGACAGTGAATCGCCTCGGCACCGAGCTCGCCCGGCGCGACGGAGTTCCGTTTCAGCCGGTGAAAGAAGTGAACGGACATACTGCCGCGGAGGTATCGGTCGGTATTCTGCTCGGGTTCTTTCTCGGCGTCGCGTTCAGTATTCTCTGAGGGACCGCTGTGACCGTTTACGAGTTGAGCGGAAATCCAGTACGGCGATCGGTTCTCGTCCTGATCGTCGCACTCGTCGCAGTGTTTATCGTGTTCGTCCTATCCGGTGCTCTCGAGGCGAATCGGGCAACGGCGGCGGCGGAAGAATCCGCGGCCCACGGCTTTGCCGGATGGTTGCAGCTCGTGATTCCCGCCGAGGCGGACGATCTTACGATTGTCGAAAGGCTCACGGAATCGGGAGCCGGAACAGCGATCTCCCGTTCTTCGGTAACGGTTACGGTTACGACGATCGACACCGTCGAGCGCGTTCGGAGCACGAGGGCGAAGGAGCGCCTGCTCGACCGCGATCCGCGGAAGGATCGATTCGTTCGGCACGTTGACGCGCTTTTCAACGCCCGATGGGACGGAGTGCCGGCACAGCTGGTGTACGTCCGAAACCATTCGGGCGGTGTCGGCGAGTGGTTGTCGCAGTACGTATCGACGATCGAGGCCGCGGGGGTAGGACGGAACGAGCTCGCGGTGGTCGATGAGCTCGGTGCGGTACATCGGCCCGGATCGGTCGAGGGACGGATGCGGCCGGCGCATGCGGCGGGTCTGGTCGGCCTGCTGTTCGCAGTCGCAGCGCTCGGGCTCGCCGTCATCGAGGTACGTCGTGTGGGCGGTCTCCGGGATCGTAAAGTAAGCCGTGGAGGCGGTGAGGCGTTCGTTCCTACCGTGTGCCTCGGAGTTGCGGCGATACTCGCTGCTTCGGTCGCCCTTCACACCGAAGTGCGAAGTGTTCCGGAAGGGTGGCAGCTGCGAGTCAAAGTCCCCGCGGCGGCCGGTGAGAGCCGGGGCGGCAATCCCGCCGAAGCCGTCGATCCGACGCGCGAGCCGGAGCTCACCGCCGGCAGCGCGCACCGCCTTTACAACAGGGCTCGCGCCGATTGGGAGGCGGCGCCGGAGCCGGAGATTCCACATTTCGGGTCGGTGCTGGCACACCTTGCATTTCAGCACGGCCTGGCGTGGGGTCGCGGGTACGAGCCGCCGCGCTACGACGAGCGTGTGTTCCGTCCAACGGCGGACCCCTCCGCGATCGCACAGTCGGACGTTGACGAGCACACGGTTATCCACTTCGACGAGCGATGGCTTGCATCGGCAATCGGGCCGGACGGTCTGCCGGTAGCGCAGCTTCTCGCACAATCGGCCGGCCGTGCCCCGATCACTTTGAAGGAAGCAACGCCGAACAAACCGGGATACGAACGGTTGCACGCAGTCGTGGCTGTGGTCGCAGTCGTTGCCGGTGCCGCGATGGTGCTTTCAGGCGTTACCCGGTTGCAGGTTCGCTGAGCATGGTGGTACTCTAAGCGACCGGTTCGAACGGTAAGGGGGGACGCGCCACGCGGCCGGGCTTTCGCGTTCATGTAATATGATGTATAGGACAGTCACGACCAGGGTACTCAAGGCGTGAATGCGGTCAATTTGATCTTCGGCACGACTAATACGCTGCCGGTAGGTACACCGACACACATATTCGAGCGCGTATACCA
>SLAN01000094.1 GCA_007126865.1 Spirochaetales bacterium
AAGCACTCACTGTGCCAATCGATCCATGAGATCTGGGCAAACTCATTTGGGGAATCTCTGGGGGGAACCGGGCGAAAGCCGTGCGAGATGTCTACTATTGTATACTATAAGTTCCTGAGGCGAGATGCGGGGCCAGCCATGTGCGAAGCTCGCGATAGTGCGAGAAGGTGAAATCGGGCTGGATTGCGGTTTCGGTCGCGTTACCCGTACCCCGGCTGTCGTTGAGCCAAGCGGTGCGTAACCCCGCGCGGCTCGCTCCGACAACGTCATACTCGTAGCTGTTACCAACGTAGAGTATCTCCGAAGGGTCTACGCCAAGGCACTCGATCAGCTTTTCGAACGGCTCCGGGTTCGGCTTCAGATAGCCGACCTGCTCGGTGGAAATCGCACAATCCCATCGCCCATCGAGACCGAGAAGCTCGATTTTGCGAGCGACGGGAAAATCACTCATCACCCCGAGTCGGAGTCCGGAGCGTTCGAGCTCATCAAGCAAGTCCGGAACCTGGTCATACAGCGGAACACGCGTAAGCACGAGCTCCCATCGATCGTAAATGTTCCGTTGGATCTGTGACCGTACCGTTTCCTCCGGGCGTCCGAGTGCATCCGCCATGAGGCGTGCTTGAAGTCGATAGAAGTCTTCGATCGGACGAGTCGAACGGATTACCTTGCGCACTTTCGCGAAATGATACAACAGACGCGCGTGACGTATCCCGAACCCGACACTGCGACGCAACATGACGCGATTCGGGTATAGAGTTCCATCGATGTCGAACGCTACAGCGCGAAGATGCATAGGGACGCAGCCTACCCGGTCCGGTGGGCTCTACGCAATTGACTCGAGGCCTTCGGCTCCATACAGTTTGGTCGTACGCAGCAGGGGGTACCCATGGACCGAAGAACACGGCCGTTCGCTTCAGACTCGAACGGAGATCCGGGTCCGCCGGAAGACGATGACTTCGATTCGGACGATTTCGAAGAGCTGGATACGGATATGGACGACGAAATTGCGGGTGATGATCTGGACGATATCGATCCGGACGACGAGGCGTTCGATGACGATGGTCTGGACGTGGACGAGGAGTACGATTTCGACACCGACGAAGACCTGTATGATGGTGATGACGACGATGACGAATTTGATGACGAAATCGACGACTCCCTCATAGACGAATCGGACGACTGAGAGTTTGTCGGGCGAACTCCTGAAACTACTCCGCCCGCTCTTCTACGGCACCGTACACCGTTTCTCCGGCGAACCAGAGGCGCTCCAGCTCGTAGAATTCGCGCATTTCTCGAGTCATCAGGTGGAACACGACGAACTCACAGTCAAGCAGCACCCAACCGGTATCATCGGGTCGTTTATGCGAGTTGAGTGCAGCGACCTCATGGTGGTCACAATGCTCGGCGAGCCGCTCCAACAGCCCGCGCATCTGCATATTGCTGGTTACCGTGGTTATCACCAGATAGTCGGTGATCGAAGAAATACCGCGGACATCGATTGCAACCGTGTCCCGCCCCATGTGGTCATCGAGCAGCTCGGCGGCCTCGAGCACGAATCTCCTACTGTCGAACGTATCTACCATCAAAATCCTGTCCAAGTATCAAGGTAACATCGACCGGGTCGTTCGGATCCTCGCTCGGCTCGGTCACAACGTTTCGAGCCCGTATAACTTCAGCTACCCGGTTTGCCATCCATCCGTCGCCCCGCCGGTCGATGATTTTCGTGTGCTCGTAGTCGTGTGAATCGGCGTTGTCGTACCTGTGGACATCGAAGAGCCCGAGCCGCTGGTACAGATCGCGTGTTCGGCGAGCAAGTCCCACCGAGGTCGTCCCATTCAGTACTTCGAGCACAATTGTGTCGGTATCGGGCTCAGCAGGTCCGCCTGTACGAAGGCTATCGCGAACCTGCGACACGGTTTCTCGTACCCATTGCCCTTCGAAATGTGGGAACAGGAGCTCGCGCTCCTCCCCTTCGACCTCGACACTCCGATAGGAGCCGGCGATCCTCTGCCGAACTATGCGTCCGCTATCCATTCTCCCGAGCTCACGAAGAAACGATTCCAGTGCTCGCGAGTCCATGTTGGTGTCGATCAGCGACTCCACTACGCGCAATCCCCTCGGCTCGACCAGCACTTCCGCCTCATCGCTGAGGCGAACGAGTAGACTCTCGACGAAACCCTGCCGTCGGTGCAGACGTTCGGTATCCAGTTCATCGGAGACCCCGGACTCGAGATATGCGAGCGCACGGGGCCCCTCCAGCCGAAGACGTCCGGACGGGAAGCCGATGGGGAGATCTCCATTCAGACCACCGTTGCTTTCGACGACCGTTGCGGTAAGATTCAGGTCGGTACCGACAGGCTGGACGGAGGCGGCAGGGAATAGATCCATCCCTTTTAGCAGATCTACGAGATCCTCGGCCTCCGATCGTCCGATCTGAATGTAGAATGGGATCGATATCGAGAGCATATCGCCGATTCGATCGCGATACGTCTCGATTCCTGAGGTGACGAACAACTCGTCAATTCTATCGGTTCGTCCCAACGACCGCAGAATCGCACCGGTATTACCGGGGATGTCGAATAATGCCGCTCGAGCAGTGGCGGGCTCGAAGATGAAGACCTGCGTCGTCAACGGTCGGTCGTTGTCGTCGCCGAGTGTCATCAGAACAACAAGCTGCTCATCCCGGTCGACGAGCTCCGATACCGCATCGCTTCGCACCTGCAGATATATGAACAGAGCCGTACCGCCGAGAATAAGCACAATCAGCAGGACAAACACCAACGAACTGTCGATACGGACTCGCGCGCTCATGGATGCTCCATTTCCTGGTCGACCTTACCTGTACAGACGATGCGTTTCAATGATGTTGTACACCGTCTCGGGAACAAGATCTCGATACGGCAATCCAGCGGCCACCCGTCGTCGAATATCGCTTGCGGAAACGGCGATAGCGGCATTGTCCAGCTCTTCGAATCGGGCACCGAGCTCATCAAGTCTCTTGTATCGCGAACGGCGTGCGGGCTCTTCGGCGGGCCGTGCGCCGACAACGAGTGTCGCCTTCGCGAGAATCTCCTCATAGCGCTCCCATGTATCGAAACGCTCGAGTAAATCGTCACCTACGATAAGCCCGGGCGCCTCATCGCCGTCATACACCTCGATGAACTGCTCGAGCGTATCGATGGTGTACGACGGCCCTGGGCGCTCAAGCTCCCACCGCAGCAGATGCATTCGCTCGCGACGATCGATCGAAGAACGAACCATCGCGATACGTGCCGCATCCGGGGCCCCGTAACCGTCCGCCTTGTGTGGGGATCGAAACGCAGGGACAAAAAATACTGCATCGAAACGCCCACCGGCGAGGGCGGCATCGGCAATATGGAGGTGCCCTATATGCAGCGGATCGAACGATCCTCCAAAAAGTGCAGGTCTACGTGTGTCGTTCATTACCGGTACCGTGAACCGCCTCGAGCAGCGTGTCGCCAAGGCTCCGCAACCCTTGATGTGTAGCTACGCTTATCGTCAGGACCGTATCGGTGGAGAATGCATGGCGAAACACGGCAACACGTTCGGGATCGGCGATATCGAGCTTGTTTCCTACCAGCAGGCGCGGTTTTGACTCGAGCCCTCCCCCGTAGGCGGAAATCTCCCGCTCGAGGGTGTGAACATCGGAAACCGGATCGGGATTGGAGAGGTCGATGAGATAGAGCAATCCGGCGGTGCGGGATATATGTTTCAGAAAACGCAATCCCAGCCCGTGCCCCTCCGCGGCTCCCTCGATGATACCCGGAATATCCGCAATAATGACGTCGAGCCCATCTTTCCGATAGACGCCGAGATTGGGCACCGTGGTGGTGAACGGGTAGGAGCCGACTCGAGGCCGGGCATTGCTCATGGCGCTGAGCAAACTCGACTTACCCGCGTTCGGAAGCCCGACAAGCCCGACGTCGGCAATGAGCCGGATCTCGATACGGGCACGCAGCCGCCGGCCCGGTAGACCTTCCTGTGCAAATCGAGGAGTCTGATGGGTGCTGGTGGCGAAGTGCGTATTACCTTTGCCGCCGCGCCCTCCACGCAGCAGCAAACAACTCGATTGCTCGGCAAGGTCGGCGAGGCTTTCGCCGGTGTCCGCATCGTAGATAACGCATCCCGGAGGAAGATCGAGCACGAGATCGCGACCGTCGGCCCCGTGACGATTACGACCTGATCCGCTCCGCCCACGCTGCGCCGAGAGCGCGCTCTTTCCGGCCAGATGCGAAAGAGTTTTGACGTTTTCGCGCGTTCGAACGATTACGTTGCCTCCGTCGCCTCCGTCGCCTCCGTCGGGGCCACCTTTCGGAACGTACTTTTCACGGCGAAAACTCACCGCTCCCGCTCCGCCGTGGCCCGACTCGAGGGTCAGCGTAACCTCATCAACGAAGGAATTCACAGCGTACCGTTGAAAGATAGCCCCTACGAAGCGGCGCTCGCACTCTGAGCCGGTTCTTGAGCTTGCGAGCCCGCGGTCTCGACCGGCTCGATCGAGACAAAACGCCGGCCTTTCTTGCGGCTGAATGCTACGGTACCGCTCAGCCGGGCAAAGAGTGTATCGTCCTTGCCGATTCCGACATTCTGACCGGGGTGAAACTGTGTTCCTCGCTGACGCACCAGGATCGACCCCGCCTTGACGGTTTCACCGCCGAAGCGCTTCACGCCAAGCCGCTTGGAATGGCTGTCACGTCCGTTCTTGGAGCTTCCTCCACCTTTCTTGTGTGCCATAAGCTCACACTCTCCTGTCTGTATGCATAATCTTCACTTCGAGCTCCTCCGGGAAGTCGCTTTCGATTCCGCGCAATCCCGCGAGAATAACGTCACTCACGCCACGGAGCCACCGCTCATCGTGCACCGCTGTAACACTGATCGCAAGTGAACCGGGACTCGACGCGGAACCAACCGCATCCACGGCCGGACTCTCGGCCAGCGATGCCGCGGCAGCACGCAGCAGCGACGATACCGCCGCACACGGTATGCTCCCCTCCGCCCCATCGGTTCTCGAAACACCCGTTACAGCGTGTCCGACCGAATCAAGCCGGCGGATCGTTTCGTTTACGATCTCCACCGTTATGGTAATCACGTCTATCGCAAACAACTCGCCGTAAATCAGCGTCTACGCGCCTTTCACATCTCGCACTCGCAGGAGTGAATAGTGCTGGCGGTGTCCGTGCTTTCGCTTGTACCGCTTTCGTCGCTTGTACTTGAAGACGGTAATCTTGTCGTCGCGCCCGCCGCCTTCCACCGTCGCGGTGACAACCGCACCGTCGATGAACGGG
>SLAN01000265.1 GCA_007126865.1 Spirochaetales bacterium
CGCCGAGAGCCCGGGGCCGAAAACCCGCCGCGCCGAGAGCCCGGGGCCGAAAACCCGCCGCGCCGAGAGCCCGGGGCCGAAAACCCGCCCCGCCGAGAGCCCGGGGCCGGGAAATCGAACACACCGCCTGCACTCTTATCATCGAGACACTTAATGCTGTTTGCGGTAACTATCGCTGTGTACGGGATTCCGGCCGGACCCGAACGAAATCGATCCATGCGCGACTGACCGCGCCGCTACCGTAAGAATCTCCCATGATCGCTATCTGTGCACGCTCCGGAGGATCCTCACCAAATGCTTCGCGATAGTCCTCGACGATATTCCGGCTGTGGGTGTGCCACTCCATGACTCCCCTGCGCCCCTGATCGATAGGCAGCATCATTGCTCGACTCGTGAATGGGCTCTCGTACCATTCGACCGGCCATTCCTGGTTTGCCCAGATGTAGATAAGTGAGCCGTGAGGTGGGTACTCACCGCGGATGGCGCGGATCGCCGCGTACTGAAGCCTGGTCCCGAAACCGACCATATCCGAGTCGTATTCGAAGTTCACGGACACGCGAACCGGATATGTATCTCCGTCGCGAGTCGTGAGATCTCCCCCGGGGATAGTGTCCTCGACACGCCACCTCCATTCCAGGATGGGGTTCTCGTGTGCGTCAAAGGTTGTCTGGTGTATGATGCCGCTGCCACCGTCGTCGGACTCTATGAACAGCATGGACGCGTTCGCGTTGGCTACGACGCTGTAGTCGGTATGCCGGTCGATGCTATCGAACTCGAGCGGCTCCCACTCTGCGAGAGTCTCGAACGACTCGTCGATCGCGGGCGACGGCTCCGGCAGCGCCGGATACGGTGTCGCGAGGACAAGAACCCCGACGACAAGTGCAGCCGGAAATCTGCGTGACTCGTTTCGTTCGCGCATGTTCATGGTTCTCCTCCGGCAAACGGTCAAACGGACGTTGCCTGTCTTCGAGACTCAGTGCGCACGCCGGTGAAGCTCACACGGTGAGTCTGCCCGTGATTCTACGTCACCGATCCCTCCGCTCCTGCATCGGCGAGCTCATCCGCCGGCACCTTCGCCGCCAATGCCCGCCGGGCAACGATTGTGATCCGCACGGTCGCGATAATCGTGGCGATGAGCCCGACTATGTACATGATCCATTCTCCGGTCGTTGTCGTCTGTTCGGCGGCGCCGAGCTCGGCAAAGCGCTGCACAAGCGAGCCGATATACGCGTACAGGAGGGTTCCCGGGATCATGCCGATCCATGACGCGAGTACGTACGCGCCCAGGCGTATCCTGGTCAAACCGTACACATAGTTGGAGATGCTGAATGGCACGAGCGGTGAGAGCCGCAGCAGAAACACGATGCGCCCGCCTTCGCGCTCGACGGCTTCGTCGACCGCTTGAAGCTTCGGACTGGACTTCACCTTTCGCTCGACCCAATCGCGCATAAGGGTTCTGCCGAGTAGAAATGCGCATGTAGCGCCGATCGTCGATCCCACCGAGGTGTAGATCGTGCCCGGAATGACTCCGAATACGGCGCCGGCGCCGAGGGTCAATATGGAACCGGGAATCAGGAGAACGGTAATAATCACGTAAATGACCGCGAAGAGCATTGGCCCCCAGAACCCGAGCCCTTCGACCCACTGCAACGCCTGCTGGAGATAGAGAGGGGCGTCGAGCAGATATCCGACGATAAGAAGAATTGCGAGCAGGACCGCTACCGCTGCGACCCGAAGGGTGTCGCGCCCGCGCGTGCTTCTATCACCGTTCGCCCGCTTTCCTTTGGAGTCTTCCTGCTGCTGCTCAATTTCTCCCATAGCCCTTACCTCACACAGTTTGGAATTGGTACCGATAGCGCTCCGTCGTATACCGGATTCACGCTATTCTTCCAGAGGGCCGGTTCCCCGATATCGAAACAACGCCTTGAGTATCGAGCGTGTTCGCCGGTTGAAAAGCTTCGGTGCCAGCTCATTGGAGACCGCCCGACCGAAAATCTCGCTCATCGTAGGATACGGGGTCAGCGCTTTGCGAAACCGTGCGAATTTCCACTTCCCGGCGACCGCGTGAAGAGCCGGACCGATGAGCTCACCGGCGCCTTTCGCTGCGATTCCGGTCCCGATCACTCGATCCTTCCTATCGAGCACAATCTTGATCAACCCATCGCTGCCTTCTTCGGCGTGCGCCCGATCGATAGCAGAGAAGGAGTGAGTGATGGTCCGGTACGATATCCCTGCCTCCTCCGCGGATGCCTGAGTGTGACCGACGGTGGCGAGCTCCGGGTCTGTGTAGCTGACCCACGGCACCTTGCTGTAGTCCACGCGGCCGCCGGCGTGCAACGCGACGCTTCGCACGACCGCACTGGCCTCCACTCCTGCGACGTGGGTAAAGGGAAAGCGGCCGTTTACGTCGCCGATTGCGTAGATGTGTGGAACCGAGGTCTGCATCTTGTCGTTTACGACTATCGCGCCGCGCTCCAACGCGACCCCGGCCGAATCGAGGTTGAGCTGATCGACGTTCGGAGTTCTTCCCGCGGCGACGAGAACCTGTTCGGCTTCTACGGTGCGCCCGCGGGAACCCGCCCCCACTTTGAGCACCTTTCTCCCGTCGGCGGCCTCGACACTCGTCACCGCATCGCCGGTGATCACGCGGATCCCTTCCTTCTCAAGACGGGAGCGTACGACAGCAGCGAGCTGATCGTCGTCACGTGGCAGGATTCGCGGTGCCATCTCAATAATGGTTACCTCGCTTCCGAGTCTGCGGTAGGCCTGACTCAGCTCTACGCCGATCGGACCTCCGCCCAGGACTGCGAGTGAACGTGGAAGCTCGGCGAGACCGAACATATCCCGGTTTGTCAGGTAGCTGATCTCGCGCAGCCCCGCTATCGGAGGTATCGCAGCACGGCTGCCGGTCGCAATGACAATTCGCCGGGCGCTGAGACGATTGCCATCCACTTCCACCTCGTTCGCCGATCGGAAGCTCGCCGCGCCGAGATAGACTTCCGCCCCGAGCGAACGAAAGCGCTCGGGAGAGTCGTGATGTGCAATGGCACCGACAACGCCGGCGACGTGACTGTTTATCGCCGGCATATCCGGCTTCAATTGGACGGGAAATCCGTCGCGCGTCGCGACGAAGCGGTCGACCTCAGCGGCATTGTGGAACTGGGAGGCTATGTGAAGCAGTGTCTTGCTCGGCACGCACCCGAAATGCAGGCAGTCGCCTCCCATATGCTCGCGTTCAACAAGCGCCGTCTTCATGCCGAGCTGCGCACAGCCGGAGGCGACGGTAAGACCGGCCGCTCCCCCTCCGATTACGATAACGTCGTGAGTATTCACAGTTGCTCCCTCTGTATCAGTTCGGTGTAACTCATCCGAATAGTCTATTATTGTAGATACAATGATATTTTCGCATCTGTGTCAAATACCGGAACAAGTCGAATGGAGGGTGCCGAAGCGGCGAACCGATTTCTCGTTCGACTATAGGAATTGTTATACATACCGGCTTGACTATTCATCCATATAGTTGTATCTACAACAATATATGAGATGGGCCGCTGAGGTCCATTTGAAACAACACCTGTAAGGAGTGACTCATATGGCGAAAATCGCTGTGGTATTGCTGGCCGACAACGAATCGCATGGCGATATGGGACGCGTCGCGAACGCGCTCGAGTTGGCAAAAGAGAGTAAGGAACAGGGTGATGATGTACGCTTTGTGTTCGACGGTGCGGGTACCCGCTGGGTCGGACCGTTGTCCGACAGCGAGCATATGCTGCATCCCGTGTACGAGGCGATCGAGGATACCGTGACAGGCGCGTGCGCATTCTGTGCCAACGCGTTCGAGGTGAAGGAGGAGGTCCAGGATGCGGGGGTTAAATTGATTCAGGATTACGAGGGCCACCCCTCGCTGCGATCGTTGATCGCGGACGGTTTCTCGGTAGTCACATTCTGAAAGAGGCGGTAACTGCCGATGAAACGCTACCGCTACCACGACGGACGGGCGGTTCACCGCCCGTCCGTTCCTCACGAAGAAGTGGCGTATGCTCGCGGAAGCTTCGGTAGGAGTGGCAATCACCTTTCGATATCGCGGTACTTCTCGATATCGCAGCTTCCATCGTTGTGACCGGCTCCGGTACGACGGGCTCAACCGAGCGTACGGTCCAGATTGTATGCGGCGCTGATAAGCGAAAGATGGGTAAACGCCTGAGGGTAGTTGCCGAGCGCATCTCCGGTCGGCCCTGTTTCCTCGGCGTAGAGGCCGAGGTGATTCGCGTACCCGGTCATCTTCTCGAATATCAGACGGGCCTGCTCCAGCTTCTCCGGATGCATCTTACCCGCCCGCGTGAGCGCTTCAACGAGCCAGAAACTACAGATGTTGAAGGTGCCCTCCTCACCGGAGAGCCCGTCGTCGGTTTTCGATACGTCGTATCTATATACGAGACTGTTTGAGACGAGCCCTCCGTTTTCCGGTCTCTTCAGTGTCTGCTCGAGTGTTGAAATCATGCGTCGGTCGGACGGGGAGACGAAGAAGACAAGCGGCATCATCAGATTCGAGGCGTCGAGCGCATCCTCTCCGTACGCCTGTACGAATGCGCCGCGCTCGGTGCTGAAACCGCGCTCCATGATCTCCTCGTAGATTTCGTCGCGTACGGCGATCCAGCGGTCTCGGTCGGCGGGAAACGACCGCTTATCGGCCAACCGTATGCCGCGATCTACAGCCACCCAGCACATCAGCTTGGAGTAGGTGAAGTGCTGCCGTCCGCCGCGAACCTCCCAGATGCCTTCGTCGGGCTCTTTCCAATGATCGCACACATAGTTCACGAGGCTTCGAAGGCGAACCCAGAAGTCGTAGGAGATCGGCTCTCCATGCTTGTTGTAGAGATAGACCGAGTCGAGCAGCTCACCGTATATATCGAGCTGAAGCTGATCGTATGCGGCGTTGCCAACGCGTACCGGCCGGGAACCGCGATATCCGTCGAGGTGATCGAGAATCTCCTCGGTAAGGGTGTGGCGGCCGTCGAGCCCGTACATGATCTGAAGCGATCCGTCTTCGTTCGGCTCGTTGGTACGGTCCTCGATCCAGCGCATGAACCGTGTGGCCTCCCGCGAAAAGCCGATCCGCATGAGCCCATAAACGGTGAACGCGGCGTCGCGTATCCAGGTATATCGGTAGTCCCAGTTTCGCTCGCCGCCGATCGCCTCCGGTAGTGCCGCCGTCGGCGCGGCGACAATCGCCCCGGTCGGCGCGAACGTCA
>SLAN01000024.1 GCA_007126865.1 Spirochaetales bacterium
CCCGGCGCGTGGCACGCGCGGACACGTTCGTGCCGTGTAATTTCGCGAACCAGTTGGAGGTTCTGCCCGGGTACAAGCGGACACTCGAGACCGCCGCCGAGCTCTTCGGCGGGACGGTGACCTGGAGAAAGGCCGACGAGGTGGAGGCCGGCACATATCTCGTGGAGGCGATCGGATCGAGTCCTTCCGACGAGAGCGTGACGCTTGTCGAGTGGAGGGTGGAACCGGGTAACGAGATCGAATCCGGACAGCTCGTTGCCGATCTCGAAGCCGATAAGGCCGCGGTCGAGCTGCGTTCGCCGGTCGGCGGTACGGTGGCCGAACGGCTCGTCGAAGAGGGCACGATGGTGAAAGTCGGCACCCCCATAATGAAAGTTCAAATCGCGTCGGCCGAGGGGCATGAGGGTGAGGACTCGCGCGAGCACCTCAAACCGGTCACACGCGAGGAGCCGGGTGAGCCGATCCTCGACGGGTTGTCCCGTTCATGGTTTCCCGACATCGCCGCCTCGCGGGACGGCCATTCGGCCGACATGGCCGCGCCGGCGGCAAGCGTGTCGGCTCCGGCGGCGCGGCAGACAGCGGTGACCGTCTCGATCTCGGGGGTCCGCGCGGTTGCAGGAAGCCGGAAGGTAACGAACGAAGAGATCTCGCAGATGTGCCCCGAGTGGAAACCGGACGAGATCGTCAAACGTACCGGCATCGAGTCACGGCAGTGGCTGGCCGACGGTGAGAGTGCGGTCGACCTTGCCGAGCAGGCCGCCCGAACGCTTCTCGACGAGCTCGAGCTCGAGATCGACAATATCGGTCTCATCATCTGCGCGACCGAGACTCCCGAGCAGAACACGCCGGCCGTCGCCACACTGGTACAGTACCGACTCGCCCATGGCCGCGACGATATCATGCCGCAGGCGTACGACCTGAACGCCGCCTGTTCGGGCTATCTCTATGCGTTACAGGCCGGATACGACTACTTGCAGTCGAAGCCGGACCAGCACGTACTCATTCTGACCGCGGAGAGCCTCTCGAGACGCACCGATACATCCGATCCGGGTACCGCACCGATCTTCGGCGACGCGGCCAGCGCTACGGTGCTCGCCGCGAGCGGGGAAACCGCTTCCGGTGAAGAGCGCTCGGGCGGTGGCGGTCGCGGCGGCAAAGGCGCCGATCTAACGCCGAAAGCGATCTTGCGCCGGCCGTCGTGCGCGGCCAAGGGCGAAGACGGCAGCGCGTTACGCGTGCCGGCCGATCCTTCCGAGCACATATTCATGGACGGACCGACTGTCTTTGTCGAAGCGGTCCGCGGCATGATGCGCAGCCTGCGCACCGCGTGCGAGGAGGCGGGAACCGACCTGAAAGAGCTCGAGCTCGTGGTACCGCACCAGGCGAACCAGCGTATTATCAATGCGGTTCGCCAGCGGATGCATGTGCCTGCCGAGCGGATGTACTCGAATATTGCGAGCTACGGAAACACCTCGTCGACGACTATTCCGCTGTGTCTCGAGGAGATTTTCGATGCGGGTACCGACGCGCGGCGCATCGGACTGGTGGCATTCGGGGGCGGATACACGTTCGCCGGGGCGGTGCTGGAGTCGCCGGCGGGGTAAGGCCGCCGGGGCGGTGCCGGTGTCACGGCGGGGTAAGGCCGCCGGGGCGGTGCCGGTGTCAGCCTTCCGCCTTTCGGGAAAAGCGGGCTGTAAGCTCCGGGTAATCGGCAAGCGCCCGCTCGCCCGCCTCGGTAAGGCCGTACACGCCGCGATCGATACGGACAAACCAGCCGTAATAGTTCTTCTGGAGGATCGACGGCGCTTTCGGCGGCGCGCCGCTTTTCCGCACCTCCCGCGGGCTCGCAGGCCCACGTTCGGAGAGGGTCCACGCTACCTCCAACGCCTGCTCACGATACGCCGTGAGCCGCGGGCGCGGCGACGTTCCGCCGACATTTCCATCGACGCTACGGGAAGATATCTCCCTCAGCAATCGCGAACGCTTCGTGCGCCGGCGACGGGGCCGATACGGTTCGGGATGGAAGAGCGGTTCGACGACACCGCCGGAGCTCACGGTGAGACAGCCGAGCTCCAACCGGCGGATCAGCCGTTCCTGCTGAGCCCGTCGTGTCCGGCGAGTCGCGAACGCTCCGGTCGGCACGGCAACATACACGAGATCGGCGCTTCGCTGGCGTTCCACCGCCTGCTCGAGCAATCGCAGTTCCAGCCGTCGTTTCAGTTCCACGGCGACCAGGCTACCGTCGAGCTCGGCACACAGGTCGCACTCACCCACCTCGCCTCGCACACGGAAACCGCGTTGGGAAAAGTAGCGTTTGATCGGCTCGTAGAGATCAGACTCCTCCAACCGCGTCCGCTCCTTCCGGTTCGTGCTTCACGTCGGGCACATCGGGGTTCTCGGTGAACGGGTGAAATATGTGATAAAACTGCGCCGGAACAAGGAATGTGAGTGCCTGCGGCAGAATTTCGATATCGATTCCGTAACAGCCTTCACTCAGCGGCGTCCCCGCGTGTAGCAGCTCACCGTCGATATGGTACGCGAACGGCGAATCGCGGCCGATACGCGTGTGTTTCACCTCGTACCGCTCGATAACCGGCTTTCTCGCACGTGAGAGGGTGCGATTAATCATGCTGTGCCGCCCGGTCCATATGTAGGCCGAATTCCGCACGATTTCCCATTTGCTGCTGAAATCGAAAAGGTAGACGTTCATGTCCCCGTCGTTGCAGACAACATCGGGACAGACCTTGAAAAGCTTTCCGTAGTATGGCCGCGTGCCGACCTCAATCATCAGCGGACTGCGCCTCATCGTCAGTCGATGGATCGGAAACTGCGCGTTCACCCGGGGGCCGTGAAACGCGTACTTGCCGTCCGCGAGCTCGAGGTCGTAGTTAGCGCGATCCCGTCCGAAATCGTAGGAAAGAAAATGCCGGATGCCGGCCGACAGGTACTTCGTGACACCGCTGCGCGCCCCGCTCTGCCTGCCGCCGGCTACCCTGCGCTCGCGGAGAACGAGAATATCGGCATCGAATCCGACGCCGACGAGCTGACCGTACCGCGTCCGTCTCCCGTCATCGACTCGCAACAGATCGACGTCGATGCGATAGCCGTTTCTCATGCTCCGCGCATAGGAGGCGAGCTGCGCGCTCAATCTATACGGCACCTCGTAGCTGTCCTGAATGCCGTTTCCGGTTCCGCCGCGAAGAAATCCTACCGCCTTACGCGGTCCTTCACCGCCGTGAAACTCTTCCACGAACGGATAGATGACGTTGATCGCATCGTGGGCCGTTCCGTCGCCTCCCCACACGAGAAGGTTCTCATACGAGGAGAGGAAGAACTCGCGGGCACAGCGACGAAAATGCTCCTTGCTTTCGGTGACGACAACCTCGATACCGTGCGAATTCTCGAGCTTCCGGGTTAACCGATCGACCATGCGAGGATGCCGGGTCGGGTTGATCAGAAGCATGCACGAACGAAAGCGCAGCGGCATGAACCGAATGTACTATGTCGCGTGCTGCCGCTGCAACGTTAATCGCCCCCGCCCTGCCGAGATGCTGATTGACTTGCACATCGCACCCCGTTAGCGTACACGCAATGCGTACAATCCGTACCGGTCTCCTCATCGCGCTGGCATACCTTACAATGCTGCTCTTCGGCGGTATGGACGGGCTGCGCGGCGTCAGTATCCCCGCCGTGCGTATGGACCTCGCCGTCTCCTATAACGCGATCGGCGCCACGTTTTTCGTTTCGATGTTTGCATTCATAGCGGCGCTGTACGGCGCCGGTCGACTGGCGTCAAACGGAAGACTCAAGGCGATACTGGCTATCGGGCTGTCGCTCACCGTCATGGCTCACCTTGTTGCGCCGTTCGCAACTCATATTCTGCTCTACGCACTCATGATGATTGCACTGCATTTCGGCGGCGGGTGGCTCGAGATCGGACTGAACGCGGTGGGAGCGGAGGTCTTCAGGAAACGCGCTGCGGTAGGTATGAGCATTCTCCACCTGTTCTTCGGTCTCGGATCGACTGCGTTCAGCAGATTCGGTGGGGAGATCATTGCATCGGAGATCGGGTGGCGCGGAGCGTACTTCGGGGCGATATTCCTCACGGTTCCGCTCCTGATCTGGACGCTGCTGATCGCATTCCCGAGACCGGCCGACTCGCCGGAGGCGTCGAGCGAGTCACCGTTGCGTGCGCTTCGCGACCCGCTGATTCGACGCATAGCACTTCTCCTCGGGGCGGCGATTATCGTTGAAATCGGAATCGGGAGCTGGATGGCCAATTACCTTGTCACGATGCGCGGGCTCAGCGAAGCTCAGGCGGGTACGTGGCTGGCAGGTTTTTTCGCAGCATTCACAGTCGGACGCCTTATCTGCCCGTTTATCGCCGAGCGCTTCGGTTACGTGCGAACTCTCGGCGCATTCGGCCTCGGCGTGCTCGTTATGTTCATTCCCGGCTACATTCTGGCAGATTTTCCGCTCGGGCTCAGCCTTACCGGGCTCTTCGTGAGCATAATGTATCCGACGGTCATGGCGATACTCATGCATGAGTATCCGGGCCGCGCATCGCGGCTGATGAGCCCGATTCTCATTCTCGCGATCACCACCGCGAATATCGGCAACTGGGTCATCGCCGGATTACACGACCTGCTTGGCGAGCAGTTGGCGTTCGGAGCGGTAGCTCTTACGCCGATCTACATGTTGATCACGCTTCTCGCGGTGCAGCGAGCGGTGCGTCGCCGGTCCGGCGAGGAACGAACCGCTCACTAAGATCAGTCACAATGAATCAGTCGTTCTCATCGTCGTCTTCTTCGATGTCGACCTCGACGTCTTCCGCCTCTTGGCGGACACGATCATCGAAGCGGGCATCCTCGAAGTCGCTGTCTTCTCCCGAGCGCCGGCGCCCGACCTCGTCCTCCTCGGCGTCGGTTTCCGGGCGTCGCTGGGGGGATGCCTGATTCAGTTGCTCGAAAAGGCGGCCCATCTGCGTCAGACCGTCCCGGATCCCGGCTTCAGCGGCGGACACGAAACTCCGCACGGATTCGCTGGTATCACCGGAGCGGAAATTATCGGCCGCATCTTCGAGATTTCGGCGCACCTGGTCGACCGTTTCCTCGATCCCTTCGGCAACACCCTTCCGTCCGCTGGCGATCTCGTTAAAGCTCTTGAAGCCTTGATATACATCGCTGGCGAAATCACCTTTCGTGTTGGCCAGCCGTAGCTGCTCCCGATACAGTGAGC
>SLAN01000201.1 GCA_007126865.1 Spirochaetales bacterium
GAAATTCTTTTCGCGATAACGGGTTGATTCCAGGCGAATCTGGCGAAAGCCCGGTTCCGAAAAGAAAACGGCCGACTCCAGCTCCTCATCGTCGACGTATACTGTCGTCTCTGGAAGCTCATGACGGGAAATTTCGTTCCCCTCCGGATCGATGAACTCGAGGGCGACTTCGCCGACCCCACGGGAGACCGGTTTGATGCCCACACTCACTCTTCGCGAGCTGAGATCGTCGGGCAGTCCCTTGCCCACAGGTATAAAGGTGAGAGCAATCGGATACTCATCGGGATCCGGAGGTTCATCGACTCGGCGATAACCCGCCGGCGCACGGTGGGAGGTTCGGCTAATCGGTACCTCAATGCGTGCCGGGCTCTCGGTTACAAGCGGCTGAAAGTGCAGCCGGCGGCCTCGCGTGTTGAGTGTACCGAGACCGGGATTCTCCTCGTCCAGCGATCCGTAGAGGAGCGCAGCGATCGTAACGTCGGCTCGCTCGGCAATCTCCTCCGGCAGGTGGACGGTAATCTCCAGTGCATCGACGAATCGATGGCGATCGATGTCCAGTATTACGATATCCGCCGGAGTCAACTCGTAATCGATTTCTTCGAGAGCGTTTGCACTGAACGTGTGTAAATCGACGACATTACCGTAGACCGACTCGAACGCGGATACGAGAGCCGGTATCGTGAGAAGAATCAGTACGGAAAGTACGGTCCGAATCACGTTCATAATCAAGATCCCGGAATAAATCGAAGCGGATTGCGAGCCTCGCCGCGCACCCGTATCTCGAAGTGCAGATGCGGACCGGTGCTCAACCCGGTGTTGCCGACCGAACCGATAATCCGCCCGGCCTGTATCTCGCCTCCCGATTCTACTGCAATATCGAGCAAATGCCCATAGAAGCTGGTAAAAATTTCATCGTGCTCCAGAATGACGTAATTCCCATACACCCGGTCGAATCCTGTCTCGGCGACGACCCCTTCTCTCACCGCCCGAACCGGCGCCCCGGGTGTAGCAGCCATATCGATGCCGGTATGGAAACTCGGTCTTCCGGTGAACGGGCTCCGCCTCGTGCCGAAGTCGGAGGTGATTCGGTACACATCGAGCGGACTGCGGAATAGCACGCCGAGGAACGCACGGCGTTCGGCGGCAGTGAAGTCATCTCCGGGATAGAAGTAGTAACGTCTCTGTTCACCGCCATGGGACACGACGGCCTCAATTCCTTCCCGATCGACGGTCCTGTCCCGTCGGTCATCCGGGTCGCTCGGTGTCGGTAACTCGGGGTCGGCTTCATCGGTGTGCGGTGATTCCAGCTCCAGCTTCTCGGGCGGAAGGCGGCCGCTGAGCATGTATTCCAGGTCACTGTCGGGGCTCACCGGAGCGAACACCCCCGGTTGATTCGGGATCAGGATCTCGTCGACATCGGAGGGAAAGCGTGCCTCACTCAGACCGTTCAGCGTGGCGAGCGTCGCATGAGAGAGCGTAAGTCGAGACGATACGCGAAGAAACGTATCCTCTTCGTTGAGGCGATAGCGGAACAGCGCGAGCGCCGGAGGATCCGCGCCTGTTCGCGAGGAGCGATGAAACGCCGATATATCGTTCTGAACCTGGCGGAAAAGCATGTCGGCGTTGTCGAGCGACGAGATAAGCGGATACTCCGAGGATGCAGCGATCTGTGCGACGGCGATCAGGAACGCAGCAAACGCTGCGATTCCGAGCTTGTCGGACTTCATCACCCTCGTTGTCTCCGTGGACGTCCGCCGAGATAACCGGCGGAAACGATAACCAGAGCAGAAAGCGGAATACCGATCGTCAGCAACCCGTTCACCAGCGTTACAGCGCTCACGTAGGCGGCAGCCAGCCACACCATCCATTTTCCGGCCTGTACCAGTCGTGCGACCACGGACACGGCACCCCCACTCCGAAGCTTTCGCACCAGCATTGCCGCGAGCAGGAACAGAACGAGAAAAGCCAATACGCCGCTGTACAGCCTCGGTGCCCAGGTGGCCGCCAGCCAGAGCGGGAGCACGATGAGAGCCGATATCAACGCCCCCGCCGTGATAACAAGCAGCGCCGCGCCGAGTACAGTCGCAATACGCCCGAAACCGTCGAGAGCACGTTCCAGAACTGAGTCGAGGCTTTTCCGATCAGAGCTCATCGAGCATTTCTCCGTAGCGTGCCGACTGCTCAGTATGTCCGAGAGCATCCGTGACTTCAACGAGCTCGTCCAGAATCGCCTCGGACGCGTGCCGATTGTCGGAGGCGCGGGCTACCGTCAGCGCACGTTCGAGATACTCTATTGCCTCCTCATCTCGCTCGGCCCTTCGCGAGATCGTCGCGATGGCGCGCAAACTGGCGATTATGCCGCGCGTATTCTCCATGCTTCGATCCAGCTCCAACGCCTGTCTCGCATGTTCCAGCGCTGCGTCGTACTCTCCGCTTCGGGAGGCGACCGATGCGAGCATATAGTGGTTCGAGGCGAGCTCCACGCGGCGATTGAGCTCGCTGTTGATACGTTTCGCTCGTTCGAGTTGATCGCGGGCCTCTTCGAATCGCCCGCCGCCTGCGTACGCGGCGCCGAGATTATGGCGAATTATTGCTTCCTGACGGCGATAGTTGCGGTTTCCGTCGACCAGCTCGAGAGCTTCGTGGAAGAGGGCTTCGGCCTCGCCGTAGTTGCGTTCGCCGACGGCGAGCGAGCCGAGGTTCGCGATGCTCTCCGCTTCGATTCGCGCACTGCCGGCACGCACGGCGACCCGCCGCGCCTGTTCGTACTCTCTTCGCGCTTCGTCCCGATAGCCCTGAGCCTGCCACGTTCGGCCGACGGAGTTGTGAAGGTTGGCAATCTGTCCGAGGCTGTCGACGCTGCCGGCGAGATCGTACGCTATTTCGTAAAACGTCCGGGCCTGCTCATATTGACCGCGTCGATAGTAGTTATCTCCGTACTCGGTGTACTGAGCGGCCCGATTGCGCACGGTACGAATCTCGTCAGGCTGATCGGGAAGGGAGGAGCACGCTCCGGCGAGCAGCATAGCGCCGAGTAAGGCGAGAAGCACTCGGCTCGTGAGAGTTACCATGATCAGAACTCCGCCTCCCGTAAGCTCTCGAAGCCGCCCTGCGGCTCCGGGCGTTCGGGAATACCCCGGCGTAACAGCGGATTGTTCCTCAGCCCGATGAGCACATCCTGACCGACGGCGAGAGCGTCGCGACCTTCTTCCAGCAGCCCGGCCAGCTGCGGTGCCTGCCGGCCGAAGTATCTCGTAAGCTCGTTCAACTCCTCCATCGTGTCGTTCAGCGAAATGAGCATCGCTTCCACCTGGGTGAAGAGCCGATCGTCGTCGTCAAAGAGCGTCGCGAGCGATCCATGGGGGCCGATCAGCCGTGGAATGATCCCTTCCGGCCGGCGAAGCTCGGCGGTGAAGGCGGAGGCGTCCTCCACCATCGGACGGATCGATGCAAGAAGGGCCTCGGTTTCCGCGAGGAGCGATTCGGTCTCGGCGAGTCGCCGGCCCGCTTCCTCGATAAGACGGTTCGAGCCCTCGAACGCCTCCGCGAGCGGTCCGGCGTCGAGATCGCCGGTGAGCGTCCCGTCGACCGTTCCGAGAATCCGGTCGGTCGAAACCAGTACGGCCTCGACACGATTGAGAACCGGGTTTATGTCGTGAAGGAGTCTGCTGATCGCGTCCGGCGGTTCCGAACGCCGGACGAGCTCACGCTCGCGAATCGACTGCCCGAGCTCACTCGACCACTCCGGAAGCATCGATCCAGCCGCCAGCTGCTCAGCGGAATCGTGGCCGGGATGGAGAACCATCGAGCCGCCGAAGAGCGGATTACTCGAGAACTCCACGAGAGATCCTTCGGTCACGATATCCACGAACCGGTCGAATATGACGAAATCGACATCAACCGTGTTCTCCGCATTCAGCTCGTATCCGGTCACGCGGCCAACATCGAACCCGCGGAACTCGATCGGCATGCCGACCGTCAAGCCGCGAGCGCTCTCCAGCTCGGTGTTGAACGGATGGCGGGCCTCGAACCATCCCTGCCGTGTTCCGAGCAGTACAATGGCTCCGGCGGCGAGTATCACTCCGCCTATGACGAATATTCCGACAAGCTGGTTAACGAACCGTATCTGAAATCTCACTTCACTCGCCCCTTTCGCTACAGTGCCGCTCGCTCGATCGGGAAGTCACCGGTCACGTCGACTCCGCGGAGCCGAGAAGCGACAGGAGGTCTTCGTCGTAGGCTATTGCATCACCGAGTACCTCATGCAGCACTTCGCGGACGCGTTCATCATCGGTTGCCGCTACCTCCTGCAACGTACCGTGTTCGAGGATTGTGCCGTCGGCCATGACCAGGACCCGATCGGCGAGCTGAGCGGCGATTTTCGAGTTGTGGGTTACGATTATCAGCGTTCGTCCGTCGCGCTTCAGGGCACGAAGCCGTTCGACCATACGAGCTTGATTGGATCTGTCCACGAAGGTGGTAGGCTCGTCGAGAAAGATCACCTCCGGTTTCGTGACTGTTGCGCGAACGAACGAGATGACCTTCGCTTCTCCCGAGCTCAGAATTGAAGGGCGTAGAGAGAGATCGCGGGCGAAGCGAAAGCCGGCGAGAGCGGCGGCGATCCGGTCCCGACGCTGTTGACGAGTGAGCTCCGGCTCCTGGTGTTCGAGCGGGAGCTCGATGTTGCGATAGATGCTCATGTTCTGCCAGAGGGCACCTTCCTGAAAGACGAAACCGACCTGCCGGCGGAGCTCGAGCATGTCTCCATCCGACATTGGCCTGACCGGCACGCCGAGAATCGTAACCCGCCCGGCAGCGGCTGGAATGAGCCCGGCGGCAGCCTTGAGCAGCGTTGATTTGCCCGACCCGGAAAGCCCCATAATCGCGGTCGTCTTGCCACGCTCAATAGCGGCCGAGGCATCGATTACCGGGGTGAAATCATCGAACTCAACCGTCACCGTCTCGAGCTCGACCGCAGGTGCTTCGAAAACCGGAATATCGACTACCGATTCGCCGCCGGCATCGGCCCCGCCGCCGGCTTGGACCCCGCCGCCGGCATCGGCCCCACCCGCGGCATCGGCCCCACCCGGAGCCGCGCCGGCCGCACTCGTATCAACGGTGTGCGCATTCTGTTCGTCTGCCACCTCAGGCTCGCGCATATCGGCCACGTTCAGAGATAGGA
>SLAN01000278.1 GCA_007126865.1 Spirochaetales bacterium
GGAACGGGCGATTTCCTCTGCCTGACCGTCGGAGGTATCCGCGATATCTACAGGAAGCATAACCCTGATCCGGCGAAGTGTGCGCGTAAAATCGTGAATGACCTGTGGTGTGAACACCGTTCCGGCGTTCGGATAGTCGACGACACCGTTCTCGTCGACGATCGGCATCGAGATCTCGAATGAAACCGGTTCGGGTATGTCGATCACAACTTCCGTGCGGTCGAGTCGCCGTGCGAGTTTCGTACTCAGAGAATCGGCCAGAGAGTGCTCGGCAGCATTTCGACACGAGAGATCGCTGAGTCTGAGCATTTCGGAGTTGTCCGGGTCGAACGGCCGATCGAGTACGACCTTATACAGGCGCCGGGAGGCGACGTTCTCTATCAGTCGGAAAGCGGGAAAACGTTCGGAACGGCACCGAGCGAAGAAGAGCTCATCGTCGAGACCGTACAGCTCCTGCGGGCGTATGGCCGACTCGGCAAGCGCAAGATAGAGCGCGCGTTTGATCATTGCCGTGGCTATCCGGACCGTTCGGTGCCAGTACACCGTCCGGTACATGAGGTACTTGGAGAAGAGTATATTCTCTACCGCAGAAACTCCGTGTAAGTCGAGTGCGAGTCGGTACTCCGGCGTCGGCACGATTCGGTTAACAGCGAAATCGAGGTCCTGAATGCCGTACGGGACGCCGCAGAAATAGGCGTCGCGGTTGAGATAGTCGAGTTTGTCCGGATCGAGGGTCCCCGAGAGAATGCTCCGATACAGGGCGATTTCGTCACGTTCGGAGATTTCTATCGATTCATCAACGATGGCGGCGACCATGGCGGGATCGGCTTCGACATCGTCGGCAATCCTGTCCCGTAAATCGCCTTCCAGGCACTGTTCTCCGGTTAGCTTCTCGTGCTCCTTGAGCGGCAGCTCCTTCAGGCTATGAGCGTACGGAAAGTGACCGAGATCGTGTACCAAGCTCGCGGTGAGAAACGCCTTCACCCCATCGAGGGTCAACGGCGGGCAGTCCGGTCTCATAACGAGCGTGCGAATCATCCGGCGTGCGATGTGGAAGACGCCGAGACTGTGACTCAACCGTGTGTGTGTGGCGCCGGGATAGACGAGAAAGCTCGGCCCGAGCTGCTTGATGCGGTTCAGTTGTTGGAATCGACCGGAGTCGATGACCCGTATCAACCCTTTTGAGAGATAAATATGTTTCCATAGCGGATCACGCACCGGCTCGGTGTAGTCGCGTTCGAGGTGATTGAGAATCCGTTCGTGTCGGGTCACTCGCAGCAGCGTACTTATTCGCTTCAGCCGTGTAAAGCGCACCTCACCGGAACGAAATTGACCACCGTCGCGCGCTCTGGTACGTTCAATACAAGTGCATCGATCGAATTTTCGCGCTTCGACGATACTGCTTTCGCTCTTGATCGTACTCCTGACAGGCGGTGCGTGTGGGCGCAGCGTCGACAATCCATCCGTAGGGATAGAGGCCGAAGGCAACGGTCCCGGGGATGCAGAGTGGACAGCCCCCGAGCCGGGAAGCGGGCCTATGCGTCCGGCGAGCGAACGTCCCGGCGCGGAACGCCCGGAACGCCGTGAGCGCGATCGAGTCGAATTTACCGACGAGATCGATATCGTTCTGCCGAAGTCCGGATTGCCGCAGCCGAGAGCTCCGCGAGATGATCGGATCGGCATCCTTTCATCTCCGGAGTTCGACCGTAACGCGGCCGTTGAGGCGACCAACCGTCTTCTTCTCGGCGTCGCGCAGCAGTCGGTACCGGAGGAGATAATCGCTTCGAACCGCTTGCGCACCGTTTCGCGGCGAATGCGACAAAGCGCTGCCGAGATAGCGGGAGATCTGAACTGGCGAATCGGAAGTCCCGAGAGTGATGGTGATTTCACCCGTATTCCGGTTCGGGTTTTTCTCGGGCACCGACCCGATGAACGCGCGGTCGTCGGCGATGTCTTTGTGAATGCGAATCTGCTCATTGACGACCTACAGATTGACCTGAGAGGGCTGACGGAGGATTAGATGGCAGTCGGAATGCAGCGGGTTCAGAAGGAGTTCGTGCTCAAGAATCTGTTGGAAAACGGTATACGCCTCTCCGCCCATCTCGGTGATCGTCGCACCGAAGCGAAACTGATCGACTACGACCGGAGCACTCTCGTGCTCGAACCCGCGCAGCCTGCCGTCTTTCGCGGAAGGAATACGGTGAACGTCTATTTCTCTATGGGCGGGCATATGATGACATTCAAGAGCCGTGTGAAATCGCTCGAGGAAGGGAAGGTGACCGTTCTCAACCCCGATTTCATCTATCGGCGCCTCGAGCGCGCCTACGAGCGGATCGCGCCGGAAGACGATGTAGCTGTTCGAGTCTTTCTTTCCGGAGATGCCCTGCAACTGGATTTCCCCGAATCGAAGGGATTCGACCCGGTGGATGAGTCGATCAGGCTCGGCGTCCAGTTCGATCCGGAGCGCATCGCATCGCTGATGAAGTCGTTTCGCGAACGGGCGTCGAGTATCGCTGCCGAAAGCAAGATCGTCATGTTCCGTTCCCGAAGGCCTTCCGGTCTCCCGGAAGAGCTGATCGCGTTGACCGGCAAGATTCTCCTTCTTCCGATGGAGGCGGCGCGTACGCTCGAAGGGAATGCGATCGCCGATCGCGTGTTGACAGAAGAAGAAGTCATGGCCGCGTTAACGGACGCGGGCCAGGAGGTCTTCTTTGCCTCCGGCCGCCTGCAGGACGAGCATCTCCGAATTCAGCGATCGGGAATAACCGCCGAGCTGTACTGCCCGGTACTCTTTCGACACTACGCGGTCGGATATATCTACCTCCTGCAGGGTCAAACAGGGAAGCCGTTTTCTCCCGCGACGGTCGATTTCGTGCGGCAGTTCAGCCGTGTTCTCGCGTATGCGCTGAATGCAAACGGCTATTTCGAAGGGAGCGCGAAGCCTCGCTCTCGTGATGCCGAGCTCATTGACATAAGCGCATCCGGGGTGCTGTTCGCCCTTCGCGAGGTTCAGGACCGGGTTCACGAGTACGATGAGCTCGAGCTATCGGTCGATTTCCCCGATCGAACGATTGAGACACGAGGTCGGGCCATGCGAATGTACACCTCGGAGGACGCGACGTACGTCGGTGTGCAATTCACGAGTATGGACGACGACGATGCTCACTACCTCATGACTCGCCTGTACGGTGAGAATTACACCGGTTCCATCGATGTGACCGCAGCCGGTGATCCGGATCGGAACGAAGGAAACGGCTGAACGGCTGAACGACTCGCGAAGATCATCCGAAACAGCTACACTGGAGATATGTACGTTCTCGCTATCGAGACCGCCGGCTACCGCCAGCTACGGAAATTGCAGAGTGGCCTGCTCGACGGGTTGGAGCGCGAATGTCGCACGATAGTCGAAAGCAACGGTGGGGAGCTTCTCAGTCGCTCCTCCGGCGTATCGATCTACCGGTTCCGTTTCTCCGGATCGTACGATCTCTCCCGGATCGTTTCGGCCGCGTGGAATGCCGAGCGTAGTTATCGTGCCGCCGAGCGTGAGCTCTTCGGGTACACTATCTGTCTCGAACAGGTCGTAGCCAACGATGAAGTGGCAATGATCGAAGCGATCGATCTCCTGTTGAAAAGAATCCCGCAGGAGAACGGGCTCTGGATCGGCCAGAACGCTGTCACAACGATTACCCCCTTTATACGTATGGAACGGCGCCTCGATCTCTGGAAAGCGATCGCGCCGGTCGAAGATGCAGCGGTGCTTCCGGCGGTTGCCGACTATATCGACGGTACGGAAGCCCTTTCGCGAGTGCTTGATGCACTCGAACCGCTGGTTAACTCCGACGGGAGTGCGGGGGTTGTATTACTCTATGGTGCCGAAGGCTCGGGCGTCGGATTGCTTGCGCGCCGCGCCGGCGTTGCGGTAAGCGGCGCACAATCGGTTCCGGCGTTGACGCCGGTTCCGGGTACCGCCGAGCCGTTGAGCGTGGGAGCCTCACTCACAGCCCACGAGCATTACGGCCGTGTTGAGGAGTATCTTTCCGAAAGCGAACGTGATTTGTGGCGGCGTGTTCGCTATGCGTTGCGCGGGGCGTGGTTCGGCAAGCCGGGAATGCATCAGCCCGACCGTCAACTCGAAGAGCTGATGCCCGCGCTGCGGCTCTTCATTTCGAGCTATGTTCGTCGCATGCACGACCTGTCGAGCCTCGCGATCGTGGTAATCGATCGGGTCGATCTGGTGGACGATCGAGTCGGACGCATAATCGTTGCCGCGTGCGACCAGGAAATACGCTCCGGAAGACTCCTGCTCATCGCTACTTCCAGCCGTCCCTTCCTTCCGGCACCGTTCCGGTCGATCGATTATCGAAAACACTCTGTTCATACGATGACTGCCGAATCGATCTCCTCGCTGCTCGGCGAGCTCCCGCCGAACCTGCATATCGATAGCAGCGCGCGTGTAAGATCGCTGACTCGAGGCAGAGTGCTTCATCTGTATCACTACCTTTGGCTTGTTGAACGCAAAGGTGACACGACTCCGGCGACCGACGACGAAGACGGTGTCGATCGTCTTCTGAACAATCTCGTTGACCAACTGAGTGCTATGGAACTGGAGGCGCTTTGGCTTGCTTCCTTCTGTGCAGGCTGTCTGACGCGTGACGCTTTGAGCGAGATCCTCGTCGCTGCCGGGCATCCGTCGGCCTCCGCGACCGAGGTTTGGCGGACCCTCGAAGCTTCCGGATTCGTGTACGACGAAGGACCGCTCATTCCGATCTACGAGTCGATTACGCCGAAACTGTCGGCCCGATTGGCGCGTCGCGCCGAAGAGCTTTGCACAATCGCGCGCGACGAGTTGTATCGATGGTTTCACTGGGGAGAGCTCGAGCTCTCACCGGACCGGTACCGGGTGCTTTCCGAACATCGTGACAATCTCGTTGCTTTGGAGGTGTTCTCCCGTTTTTCGAACAGCGTGCTTCTGCGCGGTGATGAAGAGGCGCTTCATCGGCTGCTCGACGGATCGATCGGAGCGAATCGGGCGGCCGACGATCCGCACGGCCGACACGAGATCGAGGTGCTTTCGTACTCACTCCGACTCGCGAATGTCAGCCGGGGTGAGGACTACGATGCCGCAGCGTCGGTGTACTCGTCGTGGCAGGACCGGGTATCGGATCAAACCGGCAA
>SLAN01000149.1 GCA_007126865.1 Spirochaetales bacterium
CGAGCTTCTCGTACGGCAACGATACTCCGATGCGCAGCTGCTGCGGCGATCGAAAATCGCGGAATCTGTCGCGCGCCGCTACGGTCCCGAGGTGATTTCGGCGATCGGACTCGACGAGCTGTGGCAGCGCCGGTTGCTGAGCTCCAGGCGCCCGGCCGACTTCCGCAGAGTGTTGGAGTTCGCACCGGAGCGCGGACTGTTCGCCTGTTTTCTCGCAGCGTTGCGGAGGCCGAAGCTACGCAGTCCGTTCTTCAACCACCTCGCCGGCAGCGGCGATCTGCTCGTGCTGCGTTCCGTTGCGCTATCGGGCCGTGGAGAGGAATTCAGCGGCCGGACCGCGTTCGAGATGTTTGCAGAACGCATAGACGAGGTCCGAGAGATGACCGGTGATCCCGACTGGCCGGTGCGATACTTCGCGCTGAAGATATTGCTGTACGACGAGGATCCGCGGTCGGAGCGCATCATATGGGAGTGTGCGCACGATGCCGCGGCGCTGGTCAGGCGGATCGTCGCCGAGGAGTTTGAACCGAGCGATCGCAACCGACTCTACGAACATCTTTTCGGCCTTCTCCTTGACGATCCGGCTTTCGAGGTGCGCCGCGCCGTCCGGCGTCGCATCGACGCCGACTTTCCGGACCGCTATCACGTTGACCCCGCCGACTTATCCCCCGCACAGGCGGTGCACGTTCTCGAACAGCTTCATGAGGACTCGAAAGAAGACGAGAATACCGCGGTAGTCTTCCTCGAGCATACCGACCGCGAGTTGCGACTGCCGGCGGCGCTCTTCCTCGAACGACGAAGAACGCTGTCCAGAATGTTCGCCGCCGCCGATCTCGGCGACAGGCAGGCGTTCGATCGAACGACCCGCCTCCTCGAGAATGCCGCCGACGTCAACGTCATGCAGTTCCTGGAAGAAGCCGGCAGTGAGTTGAGTGCCGCGATGGTGAGAATCGCGGCGGAAATCCTGAGTCGAAAGGGCCCGACAGCACTCATCCAATCCGTTGCCGCCGCCGGATTCCGCTACTACGACGAGGAGCCGGAAGGTCGAGGAGAGCTGCTCGAGCTCGTCCTGGAGATGATCGAGAAACGCGGCGACACGGCGGCGCTCACCGCGCTGCGCGACGAGTTACTTCGCAGGAGACATGATCCCGAATGTGCCGGACGCATTCTCACGCATGTACCGACGCGTGCTCATCTTCTCTTTTCCAACGCTTTCCTGAGTTGCATGAAAGATCCGCGTTTCGAGGCGGACGATGAGCTGGTCGCGGCGGTGACCCGAATGCCGTACGCAGATCTTATTCCCGAGTTGATGGAAATAATAAAGGAGGGCCGGGAAGTATACCCTCACCGAGTGCGGATACGTGCGATCGAAACCCTCGGTGCCTACGGTGACCTCTCGGTCGTTCAGTTCATCCTCGAGAATCTCCCGGTGCTGCCGAAGGAGGAGGCACGCGAGTTCGCGCAGAAGCTTGCACACTTCGCCGACGACCGGTTCGATACCAGGGTCTGGAAGCTCCTCTCCGGAAGCGATGCCGCGGTCAGGACAGCCCTAATTTCCGCCTTGCCGGCCACTCAGAAGAGCGATTTCGTCAAACCGATCAGAGAAGCGCAGAACGATGCCGACCCCGATGTGCGGATCGCCGCGGTCTGGGCGATCGCGGAGCTCGACGACAAGCGGGCGCTCGCGCAGGCCGGCGACAGGCTCCGTGACCCGGTCGAACGGGTACGATCTGAAGCCGCCGAAGCACTCGGTGCCCACGGCGGCGAGCAGACGGTCAAACAGTTCAAGGAGCTGCTCGCCGACGAGGCTGAAGTCGATACGGTCAAGACCGCTGCGCTTCGAGGTCTTGGTGCGTCCAGGCTCAAGGCCTCGGTCGACATCCTCGTTGATTTCCTCGAGAAGGCGCCGGAGCACCTCGAGGCCGACGCCGTGCAGGCACTCGCGGCCAAGCGAGGCAGCCGGGACATCGAGGCAATCGTAAATCACCTGAAGGATGCCGAACAGACCGTGCGAGAGCGCCTCGTCAAGGTATTCACCGTCATGGCCGGCGAATCCGAGGAGACGATCGTAGAGCTGCTGCAGGAGGACATTCCGTCGCTCAGGCCGATAGTGACCGAGATTCTCGAGACGGTGGGATACGTGGAAAGCCTGATCCGGCGGTTATCGCACCGTGATCCTGCCGTCAGGCGCCACTCGGCGGAGGTGTTGTCGCTTATCGGCACACCGGCGGCGTTCCGCGGAATCGTCCTCGCTGCGCGCGACCCCGACCAGGATGTTCGCGTTAAGGTGACACGCGCACTCGAGTCGCTCAACACCGAGTCGGGCGGCGAAATCCTCGAGCAGCTGCAGAACGATCCGGACAAGCGGGTGCGGAAATACACGACCTGGGCACTGCAACGCACCAAAGCGAAGTCGGCCTGACCGGCTTCGCGCACCGGTCGCGGTGCGCTCATAGTCTCCTTTCCTTTACAACAAAGAGGGATCTCGATAATGTCGCGTAACGAATCCCACGACAAAACCAACGAGTCGTTCAACCGGAGGAAGATAACATGAAGATGATGTACGGGATGCTCATCGCGCTGACACCCGCCGTACTCTATTCACTCTACGCGTATCGCCTGCAGGCACTGCTGCTCGTACTGACCGGTATCCTTTCGGCGGTCGCCGCCGAGGCGATCTATCAGAAAGTGACCGGTAAGAAAGTGACCGTCAAGGACGGCAGTGCGGCAATTACAGGCACACTGCTGGCGTTGGCGGTCTCTACTTCCACCCCCCTTTATGCGCTCGGCATTTCCGCGGCCTTCGGCATTATCGCCGGGAAGCAGCTTCTCGGGGGTGTTGGTAAGAATCTGTTCAATCCGGCGCTGTTCGGGCGGCTGTTCTATCTGTTTGTTTTCGCCGACTCGATTCTCCCCTGGCGCCGCCCGGTGGACATGACCACGGCGGCAACACCACTGGAGATTCTCCGGGAGAGCGGCGAGGCGGCAGCAGCTCTCGACGTGTACTCAGTCGCGGACATGTTCCTCGGCCGAATCCCGGGGACCATCGGCGAGATATCCGCTCTCGCGTTGCTGCTTGGGGCAGGTTTTTTGATCTACAAGAAGTACGTACGCTGGCGAATACCCGCGAGCATTCTTGCAACGGTCCTGGTCCTGTCGATCGTGGCGGGTCAGAATCCGCTGTTTCATCTCTTCGCAGGCAGTCTGATTCTCGGTTCGTGCTTCATGGCGACAGACCCGATGACCTCCCCGCGGTATCCGAAAGGACAGCTCATTTTCGGGATCGGGATAGGGCTCATCATAATGAGCATGCGCTGGTGGGGATGGCAGACTCCGGGCGTCTATGAGTTCACTGAGGGGACTACATTCGCCATACTGGCCATGAATCTCGCCGTCCCCTATCTCAATAGTAAGCTCAAACCGGCCCGCAAGAAGTCGTAGCCCGGGGCGACGACCCACGTATGGAGGTGCTTGGATGTTTGAAAGCTGGATAGTTCGACTCATATCGGTACTCGTAGTAATGACAGCTGTCGGTCTCGGCTGGTATCAAGTTCGCTTCTCTCGCCTCAAAAATCGCGGCGTCGAGGAATCCGAAGCCAGATCGAAGGCCTCGGTGCAGGCGAAGACGTCGGCCCTGGTCGTTACCTTTCTTTACATGGTGGCAATGGTAAGCGTAGCAGGCCTCTTTATGTAGTCCGAGCCACCGAACACCGTGTCCCGCTGTCGCACGGAGAGCTCGCGCGAGGATGGCGAGGCACTGCACCGGCAACACCGTGTCCCGCTGTCGCGCGGAGAGCTCGCCGGCGGCGGGACACGACTCTACGAAATCATGGCAGCGGTAATCCGGGCAGCAGTGGCGATGTCCCCGATACGGCTGAACTCGTCAGGGTGATGGCTGATACCGTCGCGACTCGGAACGAATAGCATCGCCGCCGGCAAACAGGACGCGACCACCGCAGCATCGTGGAGCGCTCCGCTCGGGACGGTTGGCAGCCGGATTCCGAGGGACTCCGCCGCGTCGGCGAGCCTTCGGACCATGTCGGCATCCAGCGGAGCCGGCGGCTGATCGTCCTCGCGTACGATGTTGGTGCGCAAACCGCGATCGCTGGAAATCTGTTCGAGTAATAGCCTCAGTCGATTCTCCCCATCCTCGAGAAGCTCGCCTTCGGGCGAGCGGAAGTCGACACTGAAGGCAACGCGGGAGGCGATCACATTGACCGCATTCGGCTCAACGTTGATGCGCCCTACGGTCATTACGGTGTAATCGCACTCCTCAGACAGGTCGAAACCGGTCGATTCGATCCGGCCAATCATGCTCGCCGCTGCGGCGAGCGGATCGCGCCGGTCCGCCATGCGGGTTGAGCCGGCATGGTTACCACGGCCCTCCACGTCTATACGATACTGTCTGCGGCCGTTTATCGTACCGACGGCGGCGACCGCCCGATTCTCGTTCCAGAGTCGGAGGCCCTGCTCCGGATGGAGCTCGAGGAACCCACGGTAACGGCTCGCGTCGATCCGGTCGGTCTCGAGGCGCTCGGCATCTACCCCGTACCGTGCGCCGGCCTCGAGGTAGCTCTCACCGTGGCGATTGGTCAGACGGGCGAGATCGTCGCAACCGACTCTCCCCACCCACGCGCGGCTTCCGAGCAACCCCATACCGAAGGTGGTTCCCTCCTCCTCGGCGAAGATGACGAGCTCCAACGGCGGGTCGGGAAGCGCCCGAAACAGCTCGAGCGGCATGACCACTCCGCTTACCCCGTCGAACTTCCCCCCGGAGGGAACCGAATCGAGATGTGAGCCGCTGAGCCAGAGCGGCTCGTCCCACGTTCGCCCGTCGGGGCGGATATGCACGTTGCCGGCCGCGTCGATGCGACTCTTCGCACCGACCGACAACGCCTCTTCGATTACGTAATCGCGCGCGGCCGCCCATGCGTTCGAGAATGTCGGTCGACTGTATCCGAGATCGGGAGTCGAGTCGTTGCACGCGGCAATGCACTCAATGTCGCGCTCGATGCGGTCAGGTCGAACTGTGTTGCTTTTCACACTTCCTCTCGCTGTAGTCGGGATGCAGGTACGGACACCGACTTTCCACCGATATCTTTTCGTCTGCTCAGACTTGTCCGGAACTGCGAATTCGGTGCATAATTATACACGCTTCAGCGGCACACGTGTACCGGCCCGTCGATAGGGGAAGTGATCCGCCCGGCCTCCGTCACCCGCCCGAGGAGGACGTCGGATTTCTGCGTTTCGACCTGCCCACACGTCAGACCGCCGAACGCGAACGGAGGTTCGCTTGTTCGGTCGCAACCAGGCGGTCGAGTACTCGAAACAGCCATAGAGGACACGCACTAAGGAGGTGTAGTGTATGAGAAAGACGATGTTGTTTGTTCTTATGCTGGTGCTGGCCGGATCGGCACACGTTTTCGCCGGCGGCGCCGCCGAGGCCGAGGAGCGCGATACGCTCGTCGTCGGTCAGATCGCCGAACCGAACGCACTCGATCCGCACACGGTGACCGCCGTAAACGACTTCCGGATCCTGGTAAACGTATACGAGGGCCTCGTTCAGTTCGCCGACGGATCGCTCGCGGTCGAGCCGGCGCTCGCCGAGGAGTGGGATGTCAGCGAAGACGGGCTGACGTACACCTTCTATCTTCGCGAAGGGGTGCGGTTTCACGACGGAACAGACTTCAACGCGGAGGCGGTCAAATTCAACTTCGACCGGATGCTCGACGAGGATCACCCCTACCACCATACCGGTCCGTTCCCGCTCGCATTCTTCTTCTCCGCGATCGATGAAGTTACCGCGGTCGACGACTATACCGTCCGCATGGAATTGAGCGAGCCGTTTGCACCGCTGCTGTCGAATCTCGCCTACCCGACCGGGCTCATGGTCAGTCCTTCGGCGGTCGAGGAGCACGGTGAAGAGTTCGGGCGGAATCCCGTCGGCACCGGCCCGTTCCAGTTCGTCGAGTGGGTGAGCAACACGCAGGTCACCATCGAAGCAAATGACGATTACTGGGGTTCGCCGGCCGGAATGGAGCGCATCGTGTTCCGCCCCGTTACCGACGGCAACACCCGCGTCAATGAAATGCTCTCCGGCGGGCTCGATCTCATCGTCGAAGTACCGCCCGACTCGCTTGCACGCTTCCGGCAGGACGATTCGTTTACCGTCTACGAGCAGGACGGACCGCACGTCTGGTTCCTGATTCTCAATCTCCGCGAGGGGCCGTTTACCGATCATGCCCTGCGACAGGCTGTCAACTACGCGGTAGACAAGGAGTCGCTGGTGGAGAACGTGCTGCAGGGCACCGCCACCGTCGCCGACAGTCCGATCGCCCCCGCGTTCGACTGGGCGTATAACGAGGACCTCGCCCCCTACCCGTACGATCCCGATCGCGCACGCGAACTCGTCGAACAGTCGGGCTACGATGGGGAGGAGATCGTTTTCTACGTAACCGAGGGCGGCTCCGGCATGCTCGATCCGATTCCGATGGGCACCGCCATTCAGGCGGACCTCGCGGATATCGGCCTCGAGGTGAGCATAGAAACGTTCGAATGGAATACGTTCCTCGACGAAGTGAATGCCGGACTCGAAGGGCGAGCCGATATGGCGCAGATGGCGTGGATGACCAACGATCCAGACACCCTTCCGTATCTGACGCTGCGAACCGAGGCCTTCCCCGAGGACGGCGGCTTCAACTCCGGCTACTACTCGAACAGCGAGGTGGACGGCCTGCTGGAGGCGGCGCGTCAGGCGACGACCGAAGAGGAGCGGGCGGCGCTGTACCGGGAGATGCAGGAGATCGTCTACGAGGACGCGCCGTGGCTTTTCGTCGGCAACTGGGTACAGAATGCGGTCGCGGTAGCCGACCTTCAGAACTTCCGGCTGCAACCGTCGTTCTTCCTCGAGCTGGGAGAGGTCTCGTTCTGACCTTCGAGCGTCCTCCGCGTCAGCGCGGGCGCCGGGGTCCGCGGACCCCGGCGCCGTGGCTTGTAACGCGAGACGCCACCCGGTAACACACGTCGTAACGCGGCGGGATCCAGCTCCCGCCGGCCGGAGTGCTTATGTATCGCTACATCGCCCGCCGACTGGTCATGATGGTTCCGGTGCTCCTCGGGATATCCATCATCGTGTTCTTCATAATGGAGCTGATCCCGGGAGATGCCGCCCAGGCGATTCTCGGCAGTTACGCGACACCGGAGAATCTCGCTCGCGTCCGCCGCGAGCTCGGCCTGGACCAGCCGCTCGTGCATCGCTATTTCATCTGGCTCGGAAACATTCTGCAGGGCGATCTCGGGCGCTCGTATATTCTCCAGCGCCCCGTGCTCGACGAGGTGCTCGACCGGCTCGGACCGACGATGCTTCTCGCCGGTACATCGCTCATGCTCGCGGCGCTGTTCGGCATGTTCGCCGGGGTCGTCGCGGCGATCAAGCAGTTCCGCTGGCAGGACGGGCTGCTGACGACCGTTGTGCTGATCGGCATCTCTACGCCGTCGTTCTGGCTCGGACTCATGCTCACCCTGGTTTTCGCCGTCGAGCTCGGATGGTTTCCGGTCAGCGGCATGAGTCGTGTGGTCGGTGGAGGCGGGATCGGCGACATTCTGCACCATCTCGTCTTGCCGTCGGTGTCGCTCGCGATCGTGGCGACCGGCGTCATCGCACGGCTGACCCGCTCGACTATGCTCGAAGTACTGCGGCGGGACTTCATCCGGTCGGCGCGGGCGAAAGGACTGAATGAGCGCTCGGTGATTCTCAAGCACGCATACAAGAACGCGCTTGTGAGCATAATCCCGGTGCTCGGTATTCAGACCGGATTCGTCATCGGCGGCGCCGTGTATATCGAAACCGTCTTCCAGTGGCCGGGTATCGGGCGCATGCTCGTCGGGGCGATCCAGCAACGCGATATTCTGCTCGTGCAGGGTGGAGTCGTGGTCATCGCCGCGCTGTATGTCATCATCAACCTGATTGTCGATGTTCTGCAGAGCGTCGTCGATCCGAGGATTACCGTATGAGCGGTTCCGTACGCCCCCGATTCGGCGCCGGCCTGCGGCGGTTCTTCTACAATCGCCTCGCGGTCGTCGGCCTCGGCATTCTCATCGCGATCGCCGCGGTCAGTCTGCTTGCGCCGATCCTGCCGCTCGCCCATCCGAATATCACCGATCTCGCAATGCGGATTATGCCGCCGGGCACCGAAGGGCACGTGCTCGGAACCGACCAGCTCGGACGCGACATTCTTTCGCGCCTGATCTGGGGCACGCGGATCAGTCTGGCGGTAGGGCTGTCTGCCACGGCGATCGCGGCGATCATTGGCTCGTTGATCGGAATAGTCTCCGCGTTCTACGGCGGAGTTATCGACAACACCCTCATGCGCGGAATCGATATGTTGATGGCGTTTCCGTACATTCTGCTGGCGCTGGCGATTGTAGCCGTGCTCGGCCCCGGTCTGTTTAACGCGCTCATCGCGATTTCGGTCGTGAACATACCGTTCTTCGCGCGGAACGTCCGCGGAGCCACCGTAAGTCTCGTGCGCCTCGAGTATATCGACGCCGCGCGTCTGAGCGGCAAGAACAACTTCAAGATCCTGTTCGGCGAGCTGTTGCCGAACGTCATGCCGGTGATCGTCATTACGATCTCGACGACCGTCGGGTGGATGATACTCGAGACCGCCGGGCTCAGTTTTCTCGGGCTCGGCGCGCAGCCCCCGACCCCGGATCTCGGCTCGATGCTCGGAGACGGGCGCAGCGTTATTCTCACCGCCCCGCACGTGGCCACGCTCCCCGGTCTCGTGATCCTCGTGCTGGTAATCGGCATTAATCTCGTAGGCGACGGCCTGCGCGATGTGCTCGACCCGTACCTGCGCGCCGGCGCGCTCGTCAGCCCCCGGCCGGCCACCGAGGTGGACGCGAAGCTTCTCGCGCGCAAGCGCGCGGAGAAGGCGGACGACCGCCGCGCCGGGGAGTCGGAGGACGGCAACCGTAAGACCGGGGCGCCGGGGGGCGCGCAGTCAGACGGCGGCGATTCCGGCCAACCCGACGGGGACGCGCAGTCAGATGGCGACGGTTCCGGGCACTCCGACGGTGGCGCGCCACACATCTCCGAGCTTCCCCTCTCCGTTCGGAACCTGAGAACGTGGTTCTGGCAGCGCGACGCTCAGATTCATGCGGCGGACGACGTGAGTTTCGATCTTCCGAAGGGTCGGGCTCTCGGCATTATGGGCGAATCGGGTTCGGGCAAATCGGTGACCGCCCTGTCGGTACTCGGGCTCGTCCCCACCCCGCCGGGCAGGATCATGGACGGGAGCGTAGCCTACTACGGCGAGGAGCTCGTGGGCGCGCCGCTCGAGAAGCTTCGCTTCTATCGCGGCAATCGCATCGCCTACATCTTTCAGAATCCTATGACCAGTCTGAATCCGCTGTTCAGCGTCGGCGAGCAGATCGCCGAGGCGGTCCGCCGGCATCAGCCGGTGACCGGCGAGGAGGCGCGGGCGAAGGCCGGCGAGCTCATGGACATGGTGCAGATCCCCGACGCACGGCGAAGAATCAACGACTATCCCCACCAACTCTCCGGCGGAATGCGTCAGCGCATCGGCATAGCGATCGCGCTCGCCAACGACCCCGACGTGATAATCGCCGATGAGCCGACGACCGCGCTCGATGTGACGATTCAGGCTCAGATTCTGCGACTGTTGGAGGATCTTCGCGAACGGTACGGTGTTTCGCTCGTGTTCATCTCTCACGACTTCGGCGTGGTGAGCGCGGTCTGCGAGCGGATCGTCGTCATGTACGCCGGCGAAATCGTCGAAAGCGGAAGCGTCGAGGAGATCTACCGGCGCCCGCTTCACCCGTATACGCGGCGGCTCATGGCGTGCGTACCGAAGGTCGGCTCCCGGGGCGCGGAGATGGATGCGATTCCGGGCCTGCCACCGGCGCTCGACCGGCTTCCGGCGGGGTGCCGCTTCGCCGACCGTTGCGATATGGCCATCGAGGCATGTACGTCCGCCCCGGTTCCGCTCGAGGAACACGCCAACGGCTCCCCGTTCGGCGCGCGTGAAGTCCGGTGCATACGAGCGAAGGAGGTGACGGTGTGAGTGAACCGGTTCTGAGCATCCGCGGCGTCCGGAAGTACTTCAGCGAACGGCGCCGACTCTTCGGTTCGACCCCGCCGCCGATACAGGCGGTTCAGAACATCAACCTCGATCTGTATTCCGGAGACTCGCTCGGCGTCGTCGGCGAGTCCGGCTGCGGAAAGTCCACCCTCGCCCGCACGATCGTCGGTATTATTCCGCCGACCTCCGGAGAGATCGTGTACCGGGGAAGCGACATCGCGTCGCTCAAAGGTCGCGAGCGGCGGGAGATCTACAAGCATATCCAGTTCGTCTTTCAGGACCCGACGAGCTCGCTGAACCCGCGAAAGACGGTGCGGGAAATCCTCAGCGCCCCGATGATCGAACTGCTCGGGCTGGATAAGCGCGAGGCCGAACGACGGGCGCAGGCACTCATGGACAAGGTGAACATGCGGCCGGAGTTCCTCGATCGCCATCCGCACGAGTTCTCCGGCGGGCAGGCACAGCGGATCGGTATCGCCCGGGCGCTGGCGACCAATCCGGAGGTGCTGATTCTCGACGAACCGGTGAGCGCCCTCGACGTATCGATTCAGGCGCAGATCCTGCAGCTTCTCAAGTCGCTGAAATCGGATCTCGGGCTTACCTACCTCTTTATCAGCCACGACCTCGCGGTCGTGGACAACCTGTGCGACCGGGTCGCCGTAATGTATCTCGGCAGCGTGATGGAGGAAGGATCGGCGCACCGGATCTTCGACAATCCGCGCCATCCGTACACGAACGTGCTCCTCGCCAGCATCCCCCACCCGGATCAGCACGAAACGACGAGTATCCGGCTATCCGGCGATCTCCCGAACCCGGCGGATCCCCCGCCCGGCTGCCCCTTTCAACCGCGCTGCTATCGGGCGACCGCGCAATGCTCACAGTCGAAACCCGCATTGATCGACTACGGCTCCGGACACAAAGCGGCGTGCTTCTACGCGGACGCCCCCGAACCGCCGCCGGCGGCGCCGCTCGAGTCGCAAGCGGTTGCGGAGACCGCGGATGTATCGGGCTGAGGCGTGCGGCATCACGGCAATCGGTCCAGCTCCAGAAGGCCCCGGCAGCCTGGCCGAAGTCGCTATGGCCGCCATGTGTATGACCGCGCCCCGCCTCCGCTCATGTGCGCCTACGACCACGTCCGGTCGTTCGCGTACTCATCGTTCCACTCGTCGGTAGGTGCCCACAAATGCGGAAAGCTCGGGTGCAGATGCTCGGCGAGCACCTCGTCGTCGAGCGATTCTATCCCCAGGCCCGGCCCCTCCGGCACCGTGATGAAGCCGCCCTGGACGATCGGATCCGGCAGGCCGGTGACCATCCTGCTCCACCACTCGCACTCCACGCTGTGAAACTCCAGCGCAGTGAAGTTTTCGGTCGCGGCACAGGCGTGCGCTGCTGCGATGCAGGCGATGGGGCTTTCGGCCATGTGCACGCTCATCGCGATCCCGCACTCCTGCGCGAGATCTCCGATCTTCTTGAGCTCGAGGATGCCGCCGCAGCTGAGGATATCCGGGTGGATCATCGAGACCGCGCCTCGTTCGAGCAGCGGCCGAAAGCTCTCCTTGAGGTAGATGTCCTCTCCGGTACAGATAGGAGCGGTCGTGGCACGCGAAAGGCGCTCGTACTGATCGGTAAGCTGCCACGGCAGCATGTCCTCGAGCCACGCGGGGTTGTACGGTTCGAGCCTACGCGCGAGCTTGATGCAGTCCTCGAGTGGTATGTGACCGAAATGATCGATCGCCAGCGGTACTTCGTAGCCGATCTCCTCCCGTACCTGCTCTGCGTACTCGGCAAGCAGATCGAGACCCTTTTCGGTGACATGGATCCCGGTGAAGGGGTGCGAGATGTTGAACAGATCGTACCGCCGGTTTCGGTCGAGCTTGCGCGCAAGCGCATCGTCGGAGGAATCGGAAGAATCGGCGGAACGCCCCTTCCAGCCGGCGCGCATGGTATCGAGCATGCCTGCGGGCGCGCTAAGCGCACCCGGTCTGTCGAGCAGGTAGCCGATGCCGAGGTCCATCTTCAGAAAGGTATAGCCGAGAGCAGTGCGCTCCTTGAGTGCTTTCCCCATCTCGGTACCGGTGTTCTTACCTCTCACGTCGGTATCGCAATACATGCGGATCCGGTCGCGGAACTTGCCGCCGAGCATTTGGTAGATGGGCACACCGTACGCCTTGCCCGCCAGGTCCCAGAGCGCGATTTCGATACCGCACACGCCGCCGCCCTGGCGGGCGTGATTTCCAAACTGCTTGATGCGCCTGAAGATCTTGTCGACGTTGCACGGATTCTCTCCGAGAATCCGGTCTTTTAGCATGAGGGCATAGGTACGACTCGCTCCATCGCGAATCTCGCCGTACCCCTCCAGACCCTGGTTCGTGGAGAGCTTCATCAGCGTGCAGTGCATAGGAGCGCCGACGATGTCGACGAAGCGCATATCGGTGATACGCAGATCGGACGGGCTGCCGTAGGTGTTGATGCCGCTCAACAGGTCTCGTGAATCCATAATTCCTCGCTTCATTCTCGCTTTGAGATCAGAGTAGGGTTTCCTCGGCGTGCCGAGCAACACGTCGCCGGGCGTGCAGATCTCATTTCCAGTGCGGCCCGCTCACCGAGCGGGGGCTCAAGCACATCCTCACGTGCATCGAGGCGATGAAAGAGGTCTTAGGCGACGGGGTGGGTCTTGCGCTCGACTGCGGGCCCGGCTTTGCCGTCTCCGACGCGATCCGCCTCGCACGGGCGGTGGAGCCGCTGAACGTTATGTGGCTCGAGGATCTCATCACGGGAGACTACACTCCCTACGTCAACGCCGCACTGTACCGCGAGGTCACCACCGCGACGGCCACGCCGATCCATACCGGCGAGCAGATCTACCTGCGACAGAACTTCATGGATCTTATCGAGCAGCGCGCGGTCTCGGTCGTGGGACCGGACCCGCTCGACGTGGGCGGCATCGCGGATCTGCACGGCATCCTCATGGCCCCGCACGGCACCGGCGACGGGCTGCTCGGCCTTGCGGCGCTCACCCAGGTGTGCGCGACGCTGCCGGATAACTTCATCGCATTCGAGTATCCGAGCGCCTCTACCGAGTGGTGGCCGCAGATCGTGGAGGGGTTGCCCTCCCCCATCGTCACCGACGGCTTCGTCGACGTTCCCGACCGCCCCGGCATGGGTATCGACCTCGTGCCCGAAGCTGCGCGGCCCTACCTGAGAGAGGAGGATGCGGACTTCTTCGACTGAGCCGGGCGAAGGCGTTGGCCGTAACCCGCCACCCGACAACTTCCTATTGGCTCCCTGCGGTACTCCCCGGTCCCGCCGATCGCTCGATGAGGCGCTGAATCACGTGCAGCGGACCGGCCACCCATACATTCCGTTCTGCGCTGAGAGGGTACGGATTGTCGACCGGCGCCACGATCCACGTCTCGTCGGGGCGGAGCGTCTCGAGGGCCGACCAGAACCCGCGCGTCACCTCCGGCGCCGTCGATGATTTCGCCTCAACGGCGATCAGACGATCCCGGTAGCGAAAGAGCAAGTCGAGCTCCGCGCCCTTCTCAGTGCGGTAAAAGGAGGCATCGCGCGGCTGCAGCGACGAGAGAATCTGCTCCACCACGAAGGCCTCCCACGACCCACCGCGCACGGGATGGCCCAGCAGCGCGATACCGTCACCGATCTCCAACAGCGCATGCAGAATGCCGGTGTCGCGGAGGTATACCTTCGGCGCCTTTACGATCCGTTTCTTCACATTCCCGGTGTACGCCGGCAAGAGCCGGATCATCCATGTGCGCGAAAGTATCTCCGTGTACCTTCGAACCGTCGTGTGCGAAACACCGAGCGACTCCGCGAACTTCGCGTAGTTGATTGTGGAACCGCAGGCGTGTGCAAGCATCGTCCAGAAATGCCGGAGCGTCTCCGTGCGCAACTGGATCCCCAGACCGGGAAGATCACGCTCCAGGTACATCCGGACGAAATCCTCCCGCCACTGCAGACTGACACTGTCGTCCGGGGCCAGATAACTTCGGGGAAAACCGCCGCGCACATGGAGCGACCGGCTTTCCCGGTACGTCTGTGAGTCCTCGGTTCCCCCGACGGTCGCCTGTGCGATCTCGGTTAGCAGAAAGGGAGTCAGCTCTACAAAGGAGATTCGCCCAGCCAGGGTTTCCGATCCCTGGCGCAGTAAGTCCGGCGACGCCGATCCAAGAATGAGAAACTGTCCGGGGCGGTCCGACTGGTCCACCCAGTATCGGATGACAGGGAACAGGTCGGGCCGCCGCTGCACCTCGTCGATGCAAATGAGGTGCCCCTCGTTCAATGCAAAGAGTCCCTCCGGATCGCTGAGCCGACGCAAGTCCGCCGGTCGCTCCAGATCCAGGTACAAAGCGTCGGTGAATCCCGTCAACTCCACCGCGGGCTCTTCCTTCATCTCCGTGAACCAGCGCAGCAGACGATCTCGCCAGGCTGCGATCTCCTCGGACGTAAGGAGGTCTGCAACCGCGGGTATGCGTACGTTTGCTACTGTTTCCCAAACCATCGGTCGCCAGCGAACGGTTCGATACAAGTTGAAGTCAACTTTGTCGGTCTCGTCGTAATACCGTCTCTTGCGTTGCTCTCCGTCCAGATCTCGGGTTGCCTCACTCCAGACACCGCGAACCAGGTGCCGGGACCAGATGGAGTCCGCAACCAGGTGAGTGATCCATCCGGTCAGCATCGACTTATCAACCGAGTGCTCATGCGAGGCCCAGAAGTCCTGAATGGTTTGAAAGCGATCCTGCAGTGGTACTTCTGTTTGTGAGGCAAGGTGTACACGCCGCTTCTCGTCCGGTGTAGCTCCTTTCCGCGAATGGATGCCATCCGGAGCAATTGCGCCGACGTAATAGAGACCTGGATCAAGATCCATCTCACATCGTTCAGCCAACTCATACGCGATATACAGATGAACCAGCGGGAGTGGCATACGCGGTACCTTCAGATTCGCTACGATCGGGCGGCCGAGAACAACCAGAGGGAAACACCGACGATGCCATTCACCGACAGATTGCTCGACCAGAATACGGCGCTTCCACCGCGCCCCGCGTTTCGTATAGCCATGGTCGTATCCTTAAAGCCGGACCGGACCCGCTCCGCCGGCCCCACGCTCACCTCTCCTCCATTCGCGCAATCTCTGCCGCGCGCTGCCCGCTCCCTCGTGACGGCGCGGGAACGATCTGCGGACGCGAGCCTTCGGCCGCCTCGATCCGCTCGAGCAGGCGGGTGCGCAGGTCGCCCGTGATCTCCGCAAACGACGCAACGCCGATGAGGTTGCACTGCTCGTACGGATCGGCGCGCAGGTCGTAGAGATACTGCTCCTCATAGCGCTCGGAGCTGGCATCGTTCTGAGCGTCTTTCTCCGGCGCGGTCACACAGTACTTCCACCGGTCGGTGCGTATCGCGCGTGCGACCTGCGACTCGCTGATCTGGATGAACACCTCCTCAGGCCAATCGGTGCTCTCCGGCCAACTCGTGCGATCCATGAGAGGTCGAACGGACCGGCCGTCCATGTTCGCCGGGACGTCGATCCCTGCGGCGTCGAGAAGGGTTGGCGGCAGGTCGATAAGACTCACAAGCTCCTCGATTCTCCCCCCATGCATGAACCCGGGACCGTGCAGGAGCGCCGGAACACGAATGGAGCTTTCATGGCAGGACCGCTTGTACTCGCTGTTGCGCGTCTTGAAGTGGCAGCCGTGGTCGGAGGTAAAGAGGATTATCGTGTCCTCGAGCATATCGAGACTTCGCAGGCAGTCCACAAGCCGCCCGAGCGCCTCATCGAGCCGCTTCACCATCCCGTAGTATCCGCCGAGGTGCCGCGCTGCACTTCCCTTCGGCGTCTGCAGATCCGGCGGCGTCCACCTGCCGGTGTAGCGCTCCTCGTATCCGTCGGGAGCCGGATAATCATCGCGGTGATTCTGGTGATGCGGCTCGAGAAAGGAGAGATAGAGAAAGAATGGGTCGGCGTCTTCACGACGAGCGTCGATGTAGCGCACCGCAGCGTCGGTGAGCGCATCCACGCGGTAGCCGGGCAATCGCACCGGTTTGTTATCGTTGTCGTAGACGACCGTGTAGTAGGCGTCCGATGTGAACTCCAGCGCATCGGCGGCGAGCCAGTACCGGTAGCCGCCGCGCAGCTCCTGCGGGACCGGATCGACGCGAGTACTCGCCAGATGCCACTTGCCGATATAGCCGGTGTGGTAGCCGGCTTCGTTGAAGTATTCGGCGATCGGTTTGCGGTCGGCCGGTAGCGGTATGTCGTTGCGGAAACAGCCGGTTCGCGTGGCGTATTCACCGGTCTGCATGCACGAGCGCGCCGGACCGCACACCGGCTGACAGGTGAAGGTGTTATACAGATGCGTCCCCCGCGCGGCAAGTCGATCGAAGTTCGGCGTGAGATCGAGCGGATTCCCGTGGACTCCGGTCGTATCCCACCGCTGCTGGTCGGTGAAGAATACGACGATATTGGGACGTTTTGCCGGTGAACCGTGTGCCATTGAGATGTCTCCTTTACCGAAAAGCTTCCGCGGGCCCGAATCGCGCCAGTGCGACCATAATATACGGATTGATGCATGTGTCTCCGTGCTCGGCGGCGAACTGCCAGAGCAGTCGATACAACGCTCGTACGCGATCGGCATGCGCCGGATTGTCGATTTCGTTGCGCACTTCCTGCGGATCCGCATTCAAGTCGTAAAGCTCGTCGAAGTCAAACCCGTTGTACACGAGCTTCCAATCCTTCGAGAACACCGAACGTTGAATGCCGTAGAGCTCATTGCCATTGGACTGGGTGTACACTTCGCTTCGCCACTCCGCAGGGCGCTCTCCCCGAAGAAACGGCATCAGGCTTCGGCCTGAGAACGCCCGGTCAACGGGTATACCCGCGCCTTCGAGAAAGGTCGGGCCGAAGTCGGCAAGCGAGACAAGCTCATCGACTACGCTTCCCGCCTGAGCGGTCACTCCGGGCCATCGTACGATCGCCGGAACATGATACGCACCGCGAAAACACGGCAGACCTTTGCACCAGAGTCCGTGCTCGCCCGCGTAGTCTCCGTGGTCCGAACAGAACAGCACGACCGTATTCTCGCTTTGTCCCGTGGCCTCCACGGTTTCCAG
>SLAN01000226.1 GCA_007126865.1 Spirochaetales bacterium
AGGACGATAACGCTGAATATGTAGAGCGCCGGGCGGCTCGTCCACATCGAGGTTTTCGGCTGCAGCCGTTTGTTTCTGTCGCTGCCTGATTCTTTGGAGGCCATGTAGATTCCTTATGCGGCTGTATTTACGAAAACGCTACTACGAGCCCAAATCACTTGTCAATTTGCCGGCTCCTGGGCACTTGCCGATCGCCGGCCGGCGTCCGGAAGCCGACCGCACGGGCTTATGCTGCCGGGAGTAGCTCGTGCAGAAAGAAGGGGCCGCGAGTGCGGCCCCTGACGTGTCGGGCTGGGCAGATTTGAACTGCCGACCTCTCGGTCCCGAACCGAGCGCGCTAGCCCCTGCGCTACAGCCCGCTTTGACTGATTGCTGAAAAGGACACCCCGCGCAGGCGGGGTGTATGCGGGAGCGACGGGATTTGAACCCGCGACCTCCGGCTTGACAGGCCGGCGTGGTAACCATCTCCACCACGCCCCCACTCGATGGAATGGTAACGTAGCTGAACTGAGCCTTGTTGTCAACAGAAGCACCCGCCGAATTTTGCGGTCGGTGACATGGAATCGTTCTCGATTTGTGCACGAATGCTCATTCCCGCGCGGCAGATGCCGAAAATGATTGAGAGAGACACTATCGCGACGGGAGAACGATGCGCATCACGTCCTTAAAGCTATCGATACCGTTCCTGGCGTTGCTCGCGCTCTGGGTCGTAGGGGAGCTGCACGGTGAATCCGACTCACCGTGGATCACTCATACGATTCGCGCCGGGGAGACGATCTACGCTATCTCGCGAACATACTCGGTTCCCGCATCGGACGTGCTTCGTTTCAACGAGATCGACGATCCATCCGCAGTACCGGAAGGCAAGGAGATCGTTATCCCCGGTGTCGTCTCCATTGCGCGCGGGGACACGTTGTACGGCCTCTCACGTCGCTTCGATGTGAGTCTCACGAAGTTGCTCGAGGCGAATGACCTCGATGAGGCGGCCACCGTGCGGGTCGGACAGAAGATCCGGATACCGGGCTCGCATAGCGAACGAAGTGTAGCGGAGCGAGATCGAGAGCCCGGTGAAGACGATGAACGGCGAGAAACGACTTCGACGGATGTGAGCGCCAACGCCGACGAGGCGCCCGAATGGCCGCACGACGGAGCACGACGACCTCGAAACGGACGGGTTCCCGGCATCGCGATTAACGCATCAGCCGGAGACGAAATACAGTCGATTGCGTCGGGCAGGGTGTCGTTTGTCGGACCGTACGCCGGTTTCGGAACGGTGGTCATCGTGGAAGCGCCTACGGGATACGTCTATGTGTACGGGGGACACGGAGAGGTTGATGTCCGACCGGGCGATGCTGTCGAACGCGGCTCGGTGATCGGGCGCGTCGGCGGTTCGGGCGGTGAAACGCAGGTGTACTTCAGCGTGTGGCGGGACGACGCTCCGGTTGATCCGGAATCCGCGCCGCGAAGCTGATCGGCTATTTTGGGGGGAGCGATGGGCCAGAACGATGCGGATATCGATGTAACGGCATCGAAGGCGGTCGACTCGGAAACCGAGGGTGATCATCATCTCGGGAACGGAGAAGCCACTGATCCGCTGGCGATCTATCTGAAGCAGATATCCAACTACCCGCTTCTGAATGCGAAAGAAGAGCGGCGACTCGGCAAGAGGATCGTAGACCTTCGTGAGAAGCTGGAAGAGCTGCGACGCACGAGATCGGAGAGTGCTCAAGTGCCCGAAGAGCTCGAGCGGGAAGTGGAAGATACTGAGGCACGGCTTCGACAGGAAAAGAACCGTATGGTGAACGCGAATCTGCGTCTGGTCGTATCGATCGCCAAGCGTTACCAGAATCGCGGGCTTTCACTGCTCGATCTGATCGATGAAGGCAACATCGGGCTTATCGAGGCGGTAGAACGTTTCGATTACACCCGTGGTTGCCGGTTCTCCACGTACGGTACGTGGTGGATCAGGCAAGCGATCATAAAGGCGCTGGCTGACAAGGGACGAGTTATTCGTATCCCGGTACACATGCTGAACACGATCCGCAAATGCTACTTCGTGGCGAAAACACTGACTCAGGAGTTCGGTCGCGATCCGAGTCATGAGGAGTTGTCCGAGTATCTGAACCTTTCACCCGAGAAGGTTCAGGACCTGCTGAATCTTTCGCAAGAGGCGACGAGTCTTGACACGACCGTGGACGATGAGAACGTTACCCGACTCGGCGACCTGATTGAAGACGAGGCGAGCGGCGAACCGCTGGAGCTTGCCTTCCAGATGGCGTTGCAGGATACGCTGTCCCGTGTTCTCGAGAATCTGAGCGAGCGCGAGATGCGGATCATCCAGCTTCGCTTCGGGCTTGCCGGCGAAGGTCCGTTCACCCTGGAAGAGACGGGGAAATACCTCGGCATCACGCGGGAGCGGGTCCGCCAGATTCAGGAAAAGGCGCTCGGCAAGCTGCGAGACTATTCGAACATCCGGTCATTCCACGAGGAGATGTAAGGAGCCGATCAGCCGGGCACGCGCCTGTCCACGCCATCGCGCCGCCGGTAATCCATTTCACAGGTCAGCATCGTATCGCCATCGAACGCAAAACGTCCGCTGACATAGTCGCCGTCGAGTACGCGGGGAAGCCAATGACGGTCATCCTGCCACATCTCGCTAAACGGGATCTCCTCCTGAGCGCACCAGAACGGGAACGCTTCCTCGGTGTCGCGCGGCTCGCCGCGATGCGAATCGGCAAAGAAAACGGTGCAGTGCAACGCGTATCCGTCGGCGAACTGAAAACTCAGGTCGGCCACGGGGTAGGGCCCGAGCGGAAGCACCCCCACCTCTTCCCGGGTTTCACGCACGGCCGCCTCAACCGCCGTCTCATCCGGTTCGATACGACCGCCGGGTGCGTTGATCTTGCCCTTGCCGAGTCCTCGTCGCTTGCGAATCAGCAGCAGCGAGCCTCGAGCGCGCACGAAGCAGAGCACCGCCCGGTCGATCGGTTTCCAGTGCGTCCATTCGATCGAGGGGGTCTCGGTATTCCGACGATCGTTCTTTTCTCGGTATTCGATAGCGTGCTCTCCTTGGTAATGCGGCGACCGGCTGTATAATGTCTTCCATGGAACCGAACGAGCTGTCGGCCGAAGAGCTGCTCGCCCGGATTCTCGCCGGTAAGACCGAAGTCAAGAACCGGGGAGATGAACCTTCGCGGGTCTATTTGAGCCGGTCGCAATACCGTCGTATCGTGCGCTGGCACGCAGCGCTTGGTGACCTGCCGGTGCCGTCGGCCGACTACGTCGGTGACTATCGCATCCTTTCGCTCGAAGTCTTTGACGATCCCTCCGGGTCGGTCGCAGTAGAGTAGTACGGAGTGATTCCTCCGGTCCAGAGAGCGAGCGGTCTGCCGCTCAGGTGCAGGCACTCGCGTGCCACTCCCACCAGGGCCGGCGCGAAAAGCATGCCGTTCGTCCCGGAGGTAGCTCCCTCGGCGGCACTATGATCCTCGGGTTCCCGGTCACCGAGGTGCCTCATGAGTGCGAGGGGGTCTACGGTCGATGGCATTCGACCGGCGAGAAGCCGCTCAACGAGGGGGCGACGTACGACCGGACCGAAGCGCACCTGTACGCTCGAGACTCCGAGAGCGTCCGCGGTGTAATCGAGCGCGGCCCGGATATCTCCGAGCTCGTCGACGAGCCCGCGCTCCATCGCATCCTCACCGGTCCAGACCCTTCCGCCGCTCACCTCGCGCACGGCCTCGGCGTCCATTTCGCGCGATGTCGAGACGATCTGTACGAACTCGTCGTATATCCGGTCGATCTGTTCCTCGAAAATGCGGCGTTCCTCAGCGGTCATCTCACGCAGCGCAGAGCCCAGGTCGGCGTGGTCACCCGATCTCAGAACCGAAGCGGTAATTCCGCGCCGGGCCAGGAAGTCACGCAACAGGAAGAGACCGGTGATTACCCCGATAGATCCGGTAACCGTGAACTTGTGGGCGAAAATCCGGCTCGCCGAGGTGGATATCCAGTATCCTCCGCTCGCCGCGACAGGCCCCATTGAAACGATAACCGGTTTCTTCTCGCGGATGCGGAGGATTTCCCGGCGAATATCTTCACTGGCGCTGGCCGATCCGCCGGGCGAGTTGACACGGAGCACCAGCGCCTGCGTCGAGGTATCATCCCTCACTTTCTTGAGTTGCTCGACGTACCAGTCGCTGCCGACAACACGGCCGAGGAGCGGGCTGCGACGGTTGGTGCCGTGATCGATTGCACCATCGAAAAAGTAGAGCGCGACGCGCGGGCCGGACGCGCCGATTCGTCCCTTCGCACGTCGGCTCTTCGCCGGCCGGGACTTCTCATCCCTCAGAGAATCCTTAATGCCCTGGAGATCATCGATGCGCTCCATCCAGCCCTTCTCGACGGCGGACTGTGCATCGACAATCTGCCCGGCGAGAAGTGCATCAAGCGCGGTTCCGGACGGTATGACCTCCGTTCCGACGATCGTACGCACCCTGTCGACCATCAGGTTCAGGATGTGCTCGAGCTGTTCACGGTCAAAGCTGTCGACACGTTCCTCGGTCAAAGGAGTCATTGCACTCTTGTACTTCCCGTGGCGGATTACATCGACCGAAATACCGTGCCTGGACAGTAACTGAGCGAAATAGAGCCGCGACATGGCTCGGCCGAGGAACGATACAGTGCCGAGCCGATGGATAATGCGAGTGGTGCAGACGCTGGAGAGATAGAGATCGTCGAAGCTGTAGTCGGCCGCGTAGTAGACGAGATGTCGCTCGGCCTGTCGCAGCTGCATGAGCGCCAGGCGGATTCCTTCAAGAGCACCGAGCGACGGCGCGGAAAACTTCTCACTTCGGTGGATGACTACGGTCTTAATCCGACTCTTTCGGACTATCCTGTCGACCTGCTCGAGAATTCGGTCGAGACGCACATGGGGCCCCGGCTCCGCTGCGCCCAGGCCGCGTGCGAAGGGCCCGGTCTCTGTGTACGTACCGTTCAGATCAATTATCGCATGTGCCATCGTGCCGCTCCTGTCTGACGAAACGAAAGCGTTTCCGGTATTCTCCTCCGATAGTGCGAAGATGCACGGTATCGGGAACGGGGTCGTGTCCGCCG
>SLAN01000249.1 GCA_007126865.1 Spirochaetales bacterium
CCAGCTTAGCGGTCGGCGCATATAATCCTTTCAAAGAAAGCAGTTTCCCCATCACCTCATCCAGCAAAACAGCCATTAATCCACCGTGCATCATTCCATCATAACTTTGATGCTCTTCTTTGACAACAAAGTTCGTTTGAATCTCATCTTCAGATAGAACCGAAAAAGACAGATGGAGTCCGATGGGGTTATCTTCTCCACAAGCAAAACACATGCTGTCACGTCTATTCTTCATAGCTTCCCTCCTTGTCATTTCAAGCAGGTCATTACAGAATTGCCGGCGGCCGCACAAAACTAACCATTGTGCTTCCGCCGGCAATTCCCTTTCCTTGCTGTTTATAAAAACAAATACCTTACTACTTATACCGCTCTAAGGCAACGCTCATCAGTTTTTCGACTAAATCCTTATATTCATATCCGGCAACCACCGACATTCGCGGGAACTCGCTGTAATCAGGCTGCATACCCGGAAGGGTGTTCACTTCAAGGAAATAAGGTACTTCATCTTCATCCATTCGAATGTCAATGCGAGCAAAGTCGCGGCACCCAAGAATATGATAACCCATCAAAGCATATTTGCGCATTTCTTCGGCTTTCTCTTCATCAAGATCAGCCGGCGCTTTCGGTTTAATCGCATCTCTGGCCTTAATATCCAAAGTCATCGCACCTAATTTATCTGTATCGCGATGATCAAAAATAATCTCCTCAATCGGGAATAATTCCGGATCTTCGTTACCCAAAACTCCAATTGTAAATTCTCTTCCCTTTATAAACTCCTCGCAAAGAGCCGGCTGGTCAAATTCTTTTACCATTATTTTGACTCTTTTTCTTAACGTCTCTTCATCGTGTACTACGCTGTCCTTGGTAATCCCGATACTCGAACCTTCATGGTCGGGTTTAATGATCAAAGGAAAATTGAGCTCTTTGTCAAGCGGTTCCTCCCCGGTAAAAAACATCTGGAATTTTGGGGTCGGAATACCAGCCGTCATGAAGATCCTTTTCGTTATCTGTTTATGAAGGCCTAATATATGAGTCGAAAGACTCGATCCGACAAAAGGAACATCGAGCATTTCCAACATGGCCACCACATGAGCCTGCTGGCTTTTTTTGGTGATTCCTGTGGAAGCGTTAAAGATAATATCCAAATTTTCAATTTGCGGAAGTCTTTGAAGCAAATCAAGACCTGCCGGAATCAAGGTAACCTTGTGGCCGTTTTCCTTTAAGGCCCCTTCTATGGCCTTCACAGTAACATCCATTTGAATGGCCCCGTGAGGATTTACTTCATGCTCCATATCCTTGTCGATTTCGCTTTGACTGTACAACAGCCCAACATGCATCATACACAGCATCCTCCTTCGCTTTAATTTTCGTTATCATCATTTCCTTTTTCAGCTAACTCGACAATCTGCTCTGCTGTCATTCCCGCAATGCCCAGGCGCTGGACATTTCTTCCTGTGCTCCAATAATCCACGCCGTGAATTCCAGTGGCAAGACGAATGATCGCCTTGATCATCTCGGTCTCTACCCCAAGCATATCTCCAATGGACGCAATCGGAACCAAACTTGCCGGTACATCTTCGAAGATATAGCGGTGCTGAAGATTTGAAGGCGCCTTGATTCCTTTATAGCCAATGTTATTTTGAATTGCATCATAAAGTGTGCTTCCGGTCGCCCCGTATGCAGAATCTAACCATTCATGAGAAGAAATCGCTTTTAAGCCCAAAGCATCGGCCACCGCAATCCTTTCATGATCCATTTGTTCAATTATCTTGGCTACCCCCGGCGTAATGCCCTCATGATAATATTCAAAATCTCCTGCTGTCGATTCAATCCGGGCACTATTTAATATTGTAGGGGCAGGATGAAAAATCGCTCCGATATTGTCAAAGCTAGTTTGCAGAATATTGTCAGCCGGAACAAATTGAGGAAAAGCTTCCTTTAAAGCTTCCACCACCCGGCTGGTTTTCATAGCCGGCAACGCAGCCACCGGTACGACATTCTTGATACCAAATATTCTGCTTTGAGCCGGACCAATCGTTCTGCTGGCAAAGATAAATGTTTGAGCCTCGGCAATAATGACATCTGCCTTTACGTTGGCTTTTCTAAGAACTGCCCTAAACTCCAAAGCTCAGCCTGTCCGACCCGGGTTTAAAACCACCATCTGCCCGTCTTGTAAATACTGGGCGCAGATTTCCGCGACATAGCGATGCCCGGTCGCAGGGATAACAACCATAATGATATCTACATCTTCTAGCGCTTCCTTAATCCGATGCGTCACCCGGTTTAAACGGCCAAAGCCGTCCATTTTTCCGGAAACCTGGATTCCTCCCATCATCTTTATATACTTGATACGCTCAGCCGTTTTATTAAACATATTAACAGAAAAACCTTGAACTGCCAAAGCTCCCGCCATGGCTAATCCTCCGTGTCCCCCACCGATTACAGCATACTTTTTCTTACTGTTTTCCGGCATAGGAGAATCAACATTTTGTCCCATATGATCATCCCCTCACTCCATTAAAGATGGTTTATGAAAGAAAAAACCCCGCTGTCCGCAGGGGTGCTTTCACAAACATTCCACAGCAAGCACAGAGCTCAAACTTAAGTGACTGAGAAAGATCGTCTCTTTCCTGCGCTTGCGAGGTTAGCTGACGGGTTCGGATCGAAAGAGAGCGACCCTACCGAATATCCGGATTCACCCCAAAAGTTGGTTCCCCCGCTCATAATGATTCAGCGTCCTATTCAGTTTGAAACTAGCAAAACGGCGTTAATCGTATTTTACCATCTACCTACCTTTTTGTAAAGTTTTCTAAGGGCCGCGCCACCGCAAATCCAACATCCTTGCTCTTTGCTCATAGAAAGAAGGCTCCTTTCCACCCTGAAAGCGAAGCCTTCTTATCGTCAGTCTATAAAAACAAGGGCGCAAACACAAGAGCTACGATTGACATGAGCTTGATCAGAATATTCAAAGACGGACCGGCTGTATCCTTAAAAGGATCCCCGACCGTATCACCAACCACGGCAGCTGCATGTGTTTCTGTTCCTTTCCCCCCATAATGTCCGCTTTCAATGTATTTTTTCGCATTATCCCAGGCACCGCCGGCATTGGCCATCATAATAGCCATCATTACACCGGCCGATGTCGCTCCGGCCAACAATCCACCCAAAGCATTTTTCCCCAGAACCAGACCTACTAAAAGCGGAGCCACGATCGCTAAGGAGCCAGGTAGGATCATTTCTTTTAGAGCGGCCGCCGCACTAATATCAACGCAGCGAGCATGATCGGGCTTTGCTTTGCCTTCCATAATCCCCGGAATTTCTCTAAATTGTCTTCTAACTTCTTCAATCATCTGGAAAGCTGCTTTGCCCACTGCTTCCATAGCCATAGAAGAAAATAAGAAGGGCAGCATCGCACCGAGGAAGACTCCTACAATTACTTCGGGGTTGATTAGCGAGAATCGCTCAGCGGTTAACCCTACTGCTGTTGCGTAAGCAGAAAACAAAGCCAAAGCCGTCAAAGCCGCCGAACTGATGGCAAACCCTTTTCCGATGGCTGCCGTTGTATTTCCAACTGCGTCAAGTTCATCCGTGACCTTTCGAACCTCTTTGTCCATCTCAGCCATTTCGGCAATGCCGCCGGCGTTATCCGCAATAGGGCCATAAGCATCCACGGCCACCGTCATCCCTGTTGTCGAAAGCATACCTACAGCAGCTAAAGCAATACCGTATAAGCCTGCAAATCGATAGGCGCCGAAAATGGCCATACAAATAAACAGAATTGGAACGGCTGTGCTTCTCATTCCCACGGCTAAACCGCTGATGATAGTTGTCGCAGCTCCTGTCTGAGCAGATTCGGCGATCCCTTGCACAGGTTTTCTATCCGGTGAAGTATAATATTCGGTAACCTGCCCTATGATGATTCCCACCACTAATCCTAAGGTGATGGCATAAAAAGGACCCATCTCTCCTATAATGAATCTAGATAAGAAAAACGAAGCCACCAGAACTAAAAGCCCGCTTATTAAGGTTCCGTTTTGTAAAGCCTTACTTGGACTTGCCCCTTCTCCCGTCTTGACAAAGAAAGTTCCTATAATAGAAGCCCCCACTCCCGAAGCTGCCAATGCAAAGGGCAGCGCCACCCCGGGAAACCCAAACTGAACGACTCCTATAGCAATGGACGCAATAATCGCTCCTACGTATGATTCGAACAAATCCGCTCCCATACCGGCCACATCGCCTACATTATCTCCCACATTATCCGCAATAACAGCCGGATTTCGCGGGTCGTCTTCTGGAATACCGGCTTCCACCTTACCCACCAAATCAGCGCCCACATCAGCCGCTTTTGTGTAGATTCCTCCACCTACTCGAGCGAACAAGGCAATCGAACTAGCTCCCAGAGCAAAACCATTCACGATTTCAGGCTCTCGAAAAACAATATAGACAATACCTAAACCAACCAATCCTAAACCAACCACCGACATGCCCATAACGGCTCCTCCTGAAAAAGCAACTCCGAGAGCTTTATTGATGCCTTCATTGGCTGCCTGCGAAGTTCTTACGTTGGCTTTTGTAGCCACGTTCATGCCGATATAGCCGGCCAAACCCGAACATACAGCCCCGGCTAGAAAAGCAACGGATGTCTGCCATTTCATTACGACCGCAAGCACGATAAACAGAATTAGAACGAAAAAAGCCAATGCTCGATATTCTCTCCCCATAAAAGCCATTGCCCCTTCGTGAATCGCATGGGCAATTTCTTTCATACGATCCGTTCCCTCGTCACTTCTATTAATCCGGCCTATCAGAATATAAGCAAAAACCAAAGCCACAATTCCAGCTGCCACTGCAATCAAAACAAATGCGTCCATATACCTCTCCTCCTGTATGATATGACTATTAATGGACCAAAAATTACATCTTGACATCTTTGTGAGACGGGCATCCACCCGTCTCACAGTAAAATTAGTGTTATAGAATCAAAGCACTAATCAACAATAGTTAGTATTAGAGCAAATGCCATAAAAGCCGCGGCAAATCCTATGGTCAGCTTTCCAAAAAGATCATCCAAACCCTTTTTCTTTCCAAAAAAGGTC
>SLAN01000217.1 GCA_007126865.1 Spirochaetales bacterium
CACTTAATACCACCGCGATTACCGCAACGGTCGCCGTAGTTATCAGATTCACCGCATCGTTGTTCACCCATCGTACGCCGTGCTCGATTTCGTTCCGGATACCGCCCCGGTCGGTGGGTTTCTCGGTCGGAGAGCCGTCGCCTCGCCGGTACCGCACTTGCACCGTCGCTCCGAGAACGCTGTCGAGTAGCGTTCCAAGAACTCCGAGAGCTGCCCCCATGATTGCGACGATCAGCGCCTCCGTCGCCGGCGCTCCCGCGAGCGCCACTGCGCCTGCTCCAGCGAGTGCGGTGACAACCGCACCGACGAATCCGGCCGCGAGTCCGAGGCGCGTCACGGCTCCGGAGATACCTCGAACCGACGGTTTCAGCGTCAGAATGGAAACCGGAGGAGTCGAGCTTCGCCCGCCGATCTCGCTCGACCACGTGTCGGCCGTCGCCGCGGCGAGGCTCGCAACGAGTGCACGAGCAGCCCATGGACCGGCGCCGAGCACGGTCGCTATCGCCGCGATCGCAGCCGGACCGGCATTGGCAATTACCTGCCGGCCGTCTCTGCGGTCTCCTTTCGCGTGAATGTCGTGAAGGTCCGGGCGATGCGTTCCTCCGGTGCGACCGAGCAGTGTCGAGCCGACGAAGAAGAGCATGAGCAGTCCCCAGAATCCGGCCCCGGCGGCGAAGATGACGGTTCCTACCGCGAATCCGGCGATCGCGCCGGAGGCGGATACCGCACGCTTACGGTAGGCGACACCCGCGATGAGAAGGTTCAGTATCGTTCCGGCAATCCAGTCTTCGATCATTACGGCGGGGAACAGTGAGCGCGTGCCTGCTGCCGGTACCGGCGAGCGAACGGCACAAAAAGGGCGCGTCGCGGCGACGCGCCCTCTCGATTATCTACGATGCGTTCCGGTCGGAAGGATGGCGTTTCTCCGTCCGTATACCATCCCTTCGGGATAAAGCATCTCGTCGGGATAAAACGATTCCGACACGCGCATGCGCCGAATTCACTTCCGAGGTGAAGTCGGGCAAACTAATCGATCACGTCCTTGAGCTGCAACCCGCTTTTCTTCAGGAACTCCATGAGTCCATTTCGGGTTATAGTTCGCAAGCCGCGACTGGAGATACGAAGAGTTACCGAACGACCGAGCTCGGGAACATAGATTCGTTTCCGGTGGAGGTTCGGATGCTGCATCTTTTTAGTCTTGTTATTGGCCTTCGAGACGTTATTGCCCGACAGCGGCCTCTTACCACTAATTTTGCATGTAGGCATTATCTGTTCCTTATGAATATGGGGAATATGGAAGCAGGCGTCGACGCCGTGCGCTATACCTTTCCGGACTCCCGATAGAGCACGTGCCGGCGGACGACCGGATCGTACTTCTTGAACTCGAGCTTGTTCGGCAGATTGCGCTTGTTCTTCACCGTGTAGTAGCAGTGTGGGCTTTCGGTGCTCTTGAGTCGGACCCGCTGAAGATTCCCTTTCGTCTTGCTTGCCATAGTAAAAACTCCTCCTACATGAGATCCTTCGGGCGGCGTGCTTCCTTGCCGCTCTTCTCGCAGACGGCGTAGTGTTTGAGCCGGCCGTTCTGAAAACGAGTCTTCATGACTATCTTTCCGCCCCAGCGGCTGATGAGCTCCTTGGCGCCCTCGCGTCGGGCGTTCTTGGAGATTTGTCCGGCCATAATGTGCCTCCAGGAAATACTAAAAAAGCGTGTACGGGAGAGGAATATTACCGCCCATCGCGACCGAGGGTCAAGCCTCGATGTCGGCTTCTTCTCTTCCGCACTGAGTGCATATACTTGCGAAACAGCGCCCCGTAGTCGTAAAATAGCTGCATAATGAGCGTATTTGAACGAACAGCGGTGCATTCCACTCGCTTCGCCTTACCGGATCAGATCAGACGTGTACTCGAACAGACCCGGGTCACGATTCCCACCTCACGCGATCATCTGCTTGATCTCACCTTCGGTGAGGAGGGCGGCGATGAGTTCGAGGTTGCCTACGAAGTCGAGGGACACGGGAGGGTGGTCGAGGCGCTTGTCACACGGTGCAAGAACGGTGTATCGGTGAACTACACCGAGGCGTATATGCGTCGCCGTGACCCCGAGGCGATGGTCATTGCCGACGAGCACGAAACCGATAAGAAGCGTTTCGCCGATCGGTTCGACTATCCGTTCGAGACGGTTCGCACCCGCACGCTCGAATGGCTCGCCGGACAGCCGGGCTTGATCGTCATGCCGTTCCGCGCCGGCGGTGGGCCGGACGGGTATCCGTCGATGATCATTGCACCGGAGAATGCCGGTTTCTTCGTGACGGCGCTCGCGGACCTGCAGGGGTTCATTCCATACGACGCGCTTCCCGAGGGATTCCAGCCGACATCGATCATATTCGTAGCGCCCCCCTTTCGACACACGCACTTCTCGGGGAAGCAGCTTGTGGTACACAACCGCAACGACGGCATGCACGAGGTGTTCTCCTACAATCTCTACCCCGGGCCGAGCGCCAAAAAGGGGGTTTACGGCGTCTTACTCGCTCACGGCGAACGGGAAGGATGGGCGACGCTGCACAGCTCCGCTGTACGGCTGATAACACCGTACGACAACGAGTTCGTGATCATGCACGAGGGAGCGAGCGGTGGCGGCAAAAGCGAAATGATCCAGGAGCTTCACCGTGAGCCGGACGGCCGTGTCCTGCTCGGAAGCGATACCGTCACCGGCGACGAGCTCTACCTCGAGCTCTCCGATACGTGCGATCTGCATCCGGTCACCGACGATATGGCACTGGCGGCCCCTCATTTACAGCGAGACACGGGTAAGCTGGTTGCCGAGGATGCCGAGGCCGGATGGTTCCTCCGCGTCGATCATCTGACGCAGTACGGAACCGAACCGTATCTCGAACGGCTGACCATCAACCCGCCGGAACCGTTGATCTTTCTCAACATCGACGGCAAGGTCGGCGCGACAGCGCTCGCGTGGGAACACACCCTCGACGCGCCGGGCAAACCGTGCCCGAATCCGAGAATCGTTATGCCGCGGCACTTCGTTCGCGGAACCGTCGAGGGTCCGGTCGAGGTGGACGTGCGGAGTTTCGGCGTCCGCACCCCGCCGTGCACAAGTGAACAGCCGAACTACGGCATTATCGGCATACTCCACATCCTCCCGCCGGCGCTTGCATGGCTGTGGAGGCTCGTGGCGCCCCGCGGCCACTCGAACCCGAGCATTACGAACACCTCCGGTCTCAGCAGCGAGGGGGTCGGCTCATACTGGCCGTTCGCGACCGGTACGATCGCCCGCCATGCGAATATCCTGCTCGACCAGATCAAGGCCACGCCTCGTACCCGCTACACCCTGATACCGAATCAGTATATCGGCGCGTACCATGTCGGCTTCAAGGCGGAGTGGATCGCCCGTGAGTACATGGCACGTCGCGGCGGGGTCAGGTATCGGGAGGAGCAGCTGAAGCCGGCGAGATGTCCTCTTCTCGGCTATCCGGTACCGAAGCTGCGCATAAACGGGCAACGCATTCCGAAAGGCCTTCTCACGGTCCACGATCAGGTCGAAGTCGGCAATGCCGGTTACGATGCCGGTGCAAAGATACTCACTGACTTCTTCCGCTCGGAGCTCGAAGGGTACCTCGACCGAAAGCTGAGCGACGATGCACGGCGCATCGTGGAGGCGTTCTTCGACGATGCCTCGGTCGCCGATTACGAGTCGTTAGTTTGAGTCGATTGACAGTCGTCAGGCGGCGCGGGGTGCTGTTATAATTGGCCCATGAGAGGCTTGTCATCCCCCGGTCGAGCGGCCGTTGTAACGGCCGCTCTCTACGCAGCTGCGGCGGTAGCCGCTCTCATAATCGCGACAACCGGACCGTTTGCCGTCGACGGCGACGGGCCGGCCGATCTGCCGCTCTATCTACTGATGGTTGCACACGCAGCCTGGGCGATCGCACTTCTCGCGAGTCCGCGTCGTTTCCGCCGCCGGCGCCTTCGACGCGCCTTGCTGGCGCCCGAGGTCCTGCTCGCGGTAACCGCCGTATTCTTTCTGTTCAACTACATCTATGCATTGAACGCGAATATGGAGTATGTCGAGCGGTTTGTCGAAGACGGAACGTTGCGGCTGGCGCTCGATACCGCCACCGAGCGGCTGAACGCCTTCATTCGGTTCCTGCCGTTTTTCGTGGTGAACCTCGTGTGCTATCTCTTTCCGAGGATTCGCATGCGGCGGCTTCTTGCATCGAGCCTGCTCGATCACGTGCCGTCGCACTCTCGTGCATACGCGGTACGTCGCGAGCTGGTGTTCTGGAGCCTCCCGATCGCGGGGCTTGCGGCGTTCGTACAGGCGATCGCCTTTCCGAGCTTTCTCGTTCTCGACGGTATCGGGATTCTCGCCTGGGTCGCACTGGTTCCGCTCTTTCTTCTGATTGCGGTCAACCCGTACGGGCGGTCCGTTTTCTACGGCACGTGGTTCGGCACATTGCTGACGATGCAATCCAATTTCTGGCTGGCTACGTTCAACCTCGTTTCGCTTCAGTTCACGGTCGTCCTCTATTTCGGCTTCTTCCTCGCGTTCATGTTGGTAACCGTCTGGATCTACAAGCGAGTCGCGACGCTGCGATTTCTGATCTTCCCTCTCGCCTGGACGCTGTTCGAGATGCTTCGATCGTCCGGCTTTCTCGGTTATCCGTGGACGTTGATCGGGCATTCGCAGTTTGCGAGCACCGCGCTCATCCAGGTGAGCGCGCTCACCGGAGTATGGGGGGTGACCTTCCTGGTGATACTCGCGAATGCCGCGATCGCCGAGTCCCTCGTTCGCCATCTCTTCTCACCGCATGAGTCGCGGGCGGTGTGGCGGCCGCTCGTCGCCGCGGCGTCGGTCGTCGCGGTGGTGTGGGTCGGAGGTGCGGTTGCCCTCTTCGCCGACTCGCGGGCCGAACCACCGGAGCGAACCGCCCGGGTGGCACTCGTCCAGCAGAACACCGATCCGCGCCAGGCGCAGTACCGGACGACGCTGCGAATCCTCCAGAGGCTGACCGACGAAGTGCTGGAGGAGGATCCCGACCTTATCGCGTGGTCGGAGACGGCGTTTGTCCCCAACATTCGGC
>SLAN01000170.1 GCA_007126865.1 Spirochaetales bacterium
GGCTCTTCGGTCGCCGCTCGCTCCTCGATGACAAAGGTGTTGTAGTAGTACTCGAGGCTGTCGACGAGCGCCTGCCAGCTCGCCTCCACGATATTCTCGTGTACGCCGACGGTATCCCAGGTGTGCGTGTGGTCGCTTGAGCTGATGAACACGCGGACTTTCGCACCGGTCTCCTTTTCGGGGTTCAGCACTCGAACGCGATAGTCGACGAGATGGATCTTCTCGAGCCACGGATGGTGGGGGCCGAGCGCGTCACGGAGCGCGTCGTCGAGCGTTTCCACCGGCCCGACGGCGACCGCCGCACCCATGATCTCCTTGTTTTCGCTCGAGAGGAACATCCTCCCGACTGTCTTCGATTCTGCTTCGGCGGTCTTGTAGGTTTCGAGATGGTAGTTGCGCAGGACTACCAGCGGCTCGTACTGTCCGATCACGCGGCGCATCAGCAGGTCAAAGCTCGCCTCGGCGGCCTCGTACTCGAATCCTTCCCGCTCCCGTGCCTTCAGAGTGGACACGAGCTCCTCGACCTCCGGACTCTTCTTGGAGAAATCGCCGTACGGCTTGAGCTTGTCGACGATCGTCGAGCGGCCGGCGAGCTCACTGAGCAGCACGCGGCGCTCGTTTCCGACCTTCGCGCTGTCGATGTGCTCCATGAGGCGGCCCTCCTTGGCGATTACGTCGGCGTGTTGGCCCGCCTTGTGGCTGAACGCCGCAACACCGACGTACGGCTGGCGCTTGTCGGGGATGACGTTTGCCTTCTCTGCGACGAAGCGACTCAGGGGCGTGAGGTGCGACAGAGAGTCGGCGCAGGTGCACTGTACACCCATCTTCAGGATGAGGTTGGGAACGACGGCACAGAGGTTCGCGTTTCCACAACGCTCACCCCACCCGTTGATCGTTCCCTGAATGTGAACCGCTCCGTGCTCGACCGCAGCGAGGCTGTTCGCTACCGCGGTCCCGCAGTCGTTATGGAAGTGACCGCCGAGCGGGGCCATATGGTCGCCGGAGAGATAGTCGTACGCCCTGACTACGTTCGTCGGGAGCGTGCCGCCGTTTGTATCGCAGAGAACTACGCAGTCTGCACCGGCCTGGCTTGCGGCCTCGACGACGCGACGAGCGTACTCGGGGTCGTCGTGAAAGCCGTCGAAAAAGTGCTCGCAGTCGAAGAAGACCTGTCGCCCCTCCTGTACGAGGAAGTCAACCGAGTCGTAGATCATCTCCAGATTCTCTTCATAGGAGCATCGCAACACCTTATCGACGTGCGCCTTCCAGGTTTTCCCTACAATGATGACCGTCGGTGTCTCAGCTTCGACGAGCGCGCGAACGTGCGCATCCTCGCGCGCCTTGTGCCCGGGGCCACGCGTTGAGCCGAACGACACAATGCGAGCATTCATGAAGCGCTCGTTTCGACAGCGCCGGAAGAACTCCGCCTCTTTCTCGTTCGAGAGCGGAAAACCTCCCTCTATAAAGTCGAACCCCGCCTCGTCGAGGGCGTGCGCGATTGCGAGTTTGTCTTCGAGGGTGAAATTGATCTCCAGTCCCTGCATGCCGTCGCGAAGTGTCGTGTCGTAAATGTCCACCCGATCCATGAGTCAGATCCCTCCTTAACGTGTGCATGTCGACAACGTGTGCATGTCGACCGGCCAAAAAAAAGCCGTCTCCCCCGCGGGAAGACGGCTTTTTCAAGGCTCGTGCACTCGGCCCCGAAACGCTACACTCCCCGCGATCTGCCGCATTGCGGCAGAATAATAATGGAGCGCGCGTCGATTATGAGGCCGCGTGTAGCTTCAAGCATATTGTACCGGGAGAGAGAATCGTACGGCTTCCCGGTCTCTGTCAAGGCGTAGCCCGAATCGGTGTAGACCGAATCGGGCGGGAATCACCGACTATGGATCGAGAGCGGCCGCCGTTCATTCGTTGACCCCTTCTTCTGTGACGCCTACTATAAGTGCGGTACATGGCGGATTCCACGTTCGACCGACTGGTAGCAGAGCTTTCGGATAACCAGCGGGAAGAAATGCTTGAACGGCTCAGTCAATCGATCTCGGGAAGTGCCGGGCAGCCGGCGGCAGTGCTCGAGGAGGGTGTCGAGGAGTACGACGGTTCGGGGTTACGCGAACGGATCACGGCGATGGGCCTTTTCGCTCGGCTATGGTTACTCCTGCGCGCGCTGTTCAGCGGGCAGGAACAGGAGGCGGTACTGGAGCACGACCTGCTCAACCAGATCGCCCGAAAGGTGGTCTCCAGCACTCCCGGCCTTATCGATGCGGGACGACGAGTGGTCCTACCGGCGATGTATCAGAAGCTGCGCGGTCTCGAGCAATCGACCCGCATCTGTTTCGAGACGATTGGACCGGTCACCTCCGCTAACCGCGGAGCGTTTCTCTCGCTCCTGCTCGAGATCGAGAGTGAAGAGGTGCGCATGCGCATCGAAAGCGACATCGACCCCGAGCGCATCGTCGAGGAAGATCCGGGCATGAGTGACGCTGAGCTCAAGCGTCGGCTCGAGTCGAATCTGGAGGATATCCTCGACACCATGCCGGCAGCCGTGAGAGCTCGCATGTACACGAACGCCCGCTTTCTCGAAACGTTCAGGCGCCTCGGAACCTTCGACTTCGGTGGGCTTTTCGCGCTGTTTCACGCCAGTCACGGAACCGAGGTCGAGCCGTGTCCGATCGGCGATCTGCGGGAGCCGTTTGCACGCCTGACCGAGATCGCGGGCGGAATACGGCTTACCAGCGGCGATTCGATCGTAAGAGCGCTTTACGTGTTTATGAGACAGCAGCTTCAGCCGGAATCCGAGGAAACTCGCGAACGGGAGTTCGAGTTTCAGGTCGACAGGTTTGCCGACAACTATCGTACTATTCGGCGCTTTTTCGAAACCGTACCATTACTATCTCTGACGAAACTGGCTACCGGCACAATTCACTACACTCCCGATATCGGACCGGGAGGCGAGGACTGGTTTGCGCGGCTGAAGCAATTCTGGAGCGAACGCATCGATCGGGTGTTCCAGACATTCGCGTTTCGCAGGCGGCAGGATCTTCTGCTTGCCGAAGCGAGCGAGCTATGCCGGATGCGGGTGCTCCCGCTGCGCGATTATCCGGGAGCGTCGATCGATGAGCGCGGTCGTTTCGGGTCGGTGCTCGCGATAATTGACGCGTTTCTGGGGCAACACTTCGCTCCGGTGATTCAGCCGCTTCTTCGGTCGCTGCAGGTCGCAGGCGATTTCTACAAGGAGTCGAACAAGCAGGAGTTCGACGGTGCGCTCAAACAGTTGCAGGAGCTGAGGCAGCGCATCGAGACGTTGAAAAGCGGTATTGCCCCCGATGGTCTGCTCGGTCGCAGAGTGGCAGCTGCCAGGGCAGGTGAGGGCGATCCGGCGCCGGTTATCCAGGAGGTTGATGATGTGGCGGCTTCGATCACGAGCGATACGGTGAACGCGCTGCGCAGCATTGCCATGGTGCTCAACGGCATCCTGTACGGGGAGGTCGGAGGAAAGTACGACACACTCTCCAACCTCTCCAACATTCGCGGACGCGAGACCGATTCTTTTCTGCGATCGCTCGATCAGGCACTGAGCACAATCCGGAGTGCCGAACAGCTGATTGCCCGCGGGTACGATCTGGCCACCGTTCGGACGTTGTAGTGCGGGCAGACGGGACTGGAGGCGATTTGAACAGCAGTGTCATTGAGCTGCGACAAACACCGGGCAGCGAGCTCTGGCTCGAGATCGACAGCGCGATCCCGTTCCGTATCAGCGCCGATTGCGCCGGCGACATGGGACCGTCGGGAGAGCCGGCCCCGCATCGCGAGAGAGTGCTGAAACAGTCGGGCTTCGATCCCGCCTGTGTGCTCGGCGTGAGGCAGACACATAGTACGACTCTCTGCGATCTGCGCTCCGGCCCGCCCGAGCCCGGCGGTGTCGAAGCAGACGGGATGATCTTCGACATCTCCCGATTTGCCGCGGGAGTCACGGTGGCCGACTGTATGCCTGTTCTGTTGATGGTGGACGGAAGCGTGGTCGCCGCACTGCTCCACAGCGGATGGAAGGGAACGGGGATCGTCGTGAATGCGGTCGATGAGCTGCGGAGTATCACCGGGGCGTCCGCCTCGTCGATTTCGGCGATTCTCGGACCGTGTATATGTGGATCGTGCTATGCGGTCCCCGCCGAGCGTGCCGAGCTGTTTCGCAGCCGGTTCGGGGTGGATGCCGGATGGCGCGACGGCGAGGGTGAGAGCTACATCGACCTGCGGGCGGCGAACTTGCGACTGCTCGAAGAGGCGGGCGTAGCTCGAGCGACGGTAGTCCGCAATTGTACGGTGTGTGATCCTCGACTCGGAAGCTACAGAAGAGACGGTTCAGAGTTCCGGCGGATGCTTGCCGTTGCGGGGCCTTTCGGGGAATAATCACGCCTCGAAACCGCTTATGATCGAAATACGCAAACAGTGGACCGACTTAGTCCGGCAGACGGTTGAGCGGCTGATGTCCGATATGAGCATCGATGCCGAGCTCCCTTCCGATGCGCTCCTCGCCGAAACGCCTCCAAACTCCGAGCTCGGCGATATCGCGTTTCCTCTTTTCCCGCTTGCTCGGGTGTTGCGCCGGAATCCGGCTGAGATCGCCGAGCGTGTGGCCGAATTGATCAACGAGCAGGCCGTGGGCGGTGCCGGCGAGACCGTCGGAGGAGAACCCGAAGCCGGAGGAGAACCCGGAGCCGGAGGAGCCCCCGGAGCCGGCGAAACCGTCGGCGGGCATGCGACTGCCGCCGGTCCGTATCTGAACATCAAACTCGATCGACCGGGACTCATTCGCAGCGTTCTTCGAGGAGTTTCGAAGGCGGGGGCAGAGTGGGTGCACTCGACGGCGCTCGGTGGCTCGCGCATTACGGTCGAGTTCTCGTGCCCGAACACGAATAAGCCGCTGCATCTCGGACATCTCCGCAACGATGCCCTGGGCGAGAGTGTGAGCCGGTTGCTCGAGGCCGCCGGTGCATCCGTGCGTCGTGTCAATCTGATCAACGATCGGGGCATTCATATCTGCCAGTCGATGCTTGCGTATCTGGAGCTCGGAGAGGGACAGACTCCCGAGTCGACC